>JBBQWK010000046.1:0-8908 GCA_038210695.1 Alphaproteobacteria bacterium | reverse complement strand
TTGCCGCCGAGACGCGCGATTTCATCGAACAACACGCGGGAGCATTTCACATCGGCGATGATGGAGGCGCCGGGATTGGTTTGGAGGACTTCTGCGGCATAAAGCGCCATGATGAGATCGGCCCAGACGATGGTGCCGTTTTCATCGACGGCGCCAATACGGTCCGCATCGCCGTCAAAGCCGATGCCGATATCGCAGCCGTTGTCCTTCACTGCCTTTTGCAGGTCGACAAGGTTTTTGGCGACGGTCGGGTCGGGGTGGTGGTTGGGGAAGGTCGCATCGATTTCATCAAACAGCAGCACATGCTTGCCCGGCAGCTTTTTAGTCAGGCGGCGGATGATTTCTCCAGCCGCGCCATTGCCCATGTCCCAGGCGATGTTGAGGTCTTTGGGACCGTGGTAGTCCTGCAGCATGCGGTCAACATAGGCATCCTGCACATCAACTTTGCTAGAGCTGCCCTTGCCGGATTCAAAATCGCCGGCGGCGGCGAGCGTGCCGATTTTCTGCACCATCGCGCCATAGAAGGGGCCGGTGCCGTAGGCCATTTTAACTCCGTTGTAGCTTAAGGGGGAATGCGAACCGGTGATGACAACAGCGGCATCGAGCTTGCGCGACTTCATGGCGAAGTAAACCATGGGCGTCGGGCCAAGGCCGACGTTTTCAACGGTGAGGCCGCAGTCCATCAGACCCTTGATGACCTGATCGGCAAACAGCACAGAACTTTCGCGGCCGTCATAGCCGATGGCGACAGTCTTGCCGTTCTGTTCCCGCTTCAGCATGGTGCCGAAGGCGCGGCCGATGAAGTAGCAGTCCGCTTCCTTCAGCGTGTTGCCCACCGTGCCGCGAATGTCGTATTCGCGCAGAATGCTTTTGTCGAACTGGTGGATGGGGCTGGCGGGCGTGGCGGTTGCGGCTTCGTTTTTCATAACTTGAATTCCTTTTGTGGCAGTAGAGACTTTATACAATTAAATGGTTAAGGCTTAAATAGCGAAGCGCACATCAGGGGCTGCGGCAAGCCTTTTCATATTGCCAGCGGCCCCGCGCCTGTTATGATGTGCGCCTTCAACCGAATTTCTGATTGCAGGAACAAACCACCATGCGGCGACTGGACGCTAACAGCATCAGCTCCGAATTTAACGCAGCGAAAGAAAAATTTTCCCGCAGCTTTGCCGCAAGCGGCCTTGATGAAGCCGTGACCAGCCTCAGCCTTGTCATCGGCGACATGAAAAAAGCCGGCATGGATGTGGAGCTGACCCTGTTCGGCGATGCGTCGGAACAGGCGTTTGACCTGTTTGCGGGCGGTGGATTGACGGTGCCTGTCACCGGCATTCTGCGCATGGGCCCCATTCACCGGCTGATTGGCATTGCCACCAAGGAAAATAACATTCCTGTCCTTAAAATCGGCATTTCGGAATTCGACATCCGCTTTCAGGGCGTCGATGCGACCTCTTCCGAGGGCGTGATCAGCGGCAAGCTGCGGGCCCTCACCTTTGATCTCCGCAAGGAAGACGGGCTGGAAAAACTGCAGAAAGAAATCATACGCCATAGCGCGCGCAACGCGGTGCTGAACGAACATGATGTTGCCGGCGTGTTTGACAATGGCGCGGCGCTTCGCAAGCCATCACTGCAACTGCCGAAGCCGCAATGACCGAATACGGCGCTGCATATCTTGCACCTGAAGGCTTCCTTGACGATCTGGTCGAGGAACTGGCCTGCGATGTGGAAGTCTTTGGCCGTCTGGTGCTGACGCAGGAAAAACCCAAGACTATCGTCTGGTCGGAAAATACCTGGCTGGAGCCGCGGTTTATCGAGATTTCATCCATCGGCGACGGCGCGAAAAAACTGCGCGATATACAGCGTAACTGGGCCAATTACCCGCATGATTTCCATCGCCGCAGCGGCTTGATTGCAGAAAAGCTGCCACATGTTTCCGCAAAGCCCATCGCCTTTCCCGTACCGCCGCCCTCGGCCCCCTTGGGGTCTTGGACTCTGGTGAAGGAAGACCTTATTTTTGCCTCCCCCGCCTGTTCGCAACCCGTTGCCAATGGCGCATACCTGTTTACCGAAGATCGGGACGAGCCGCCGAGCAGGGCTTATCTGAAACTGTGGGAAGCCCTGATCCGCGCCGGAAAAATGCCGAAAGAAGGCGAAACTTGCGTTGACCTTGGCGCTGCCCCCGGCGGCTGGACATGGGTGCTGCAAAAACTGGGCGCCAATGTGGTTAGCTGTGATAAGGCGCCGCTCGACCCCAAAATAGCCGCCCTGCCCCGCGTGCGGCATCTGGAGCAATCGGCCTTTGCCATCAACCCCAAAGACATCGGCCCTGTCGACTGGCTGTTTTCAGATATCATCTGCTACCCCGACCGGCTGCTGCGCCTGCTTCTGGAATGGAAAAATTCCGGCCTTGTCAAAAACATCGTCTCCACCATTAAATTTCAAGGCGAGACGGACTTCAAAATGACACAAAATTTCCTTGAAATCGCTGGCAGTAGCGCCTGCCACCTTTATAATAACAAGCACGAAATCACCTGGTTCTGTCTGGAGAAATAACGATGTCTTACAAAGGCGACGAACACCTGAAATCCATCCTTTCCGCCGCCGGCGAAACACGCGATGTGGCAGCGATCAAGGAAATTTTAAGCGGCATCAACGCCGCCCCCGCCGACCTTGGGGAGCCGGACCGCTGGGTGAAACTGTTCAAGACAGGCGCAAGCCCCGAAATTGTGCAGCAGCTTTCCGCCCTGAAAGAACAGCTGGCCGCGAACGAGAATAACGCGCCGCAGGACAAACTGGCTGACCTTCGCGCCGAAATGAAAAAACGCGGCGTGGATGGTTTCTTCATCCCGCGCGCCGATGAATTTCAGGGTGAATACGTACCCGCCCGCGCTGACCGCCTCGCATGGCTGACCGAATTCACCGGCTCCGCCGGTTTCGCCGTGGCGCTTGCCGATAAAGCCGCCTTCTTCACCGATGGCCGCTATACATTACAGGCGCGCGACCAAGTGGATTCCAAAAAATTCGACATTTGCAGCGTCTCCGAGGCCCAAGGCACCACGCCCACCGTCACGCCGACGGAATGGATTGAAAAAAACCTGCCGGCAGGCGGCAAATTCGGCATCGACCCTTGGGTGCATACGCCGAGCGAAGTAAAGCGCATTAAAGACGCCGTTGAAAAAGCCGGCGGCGAATTAGTGCTGCTGAACGACAACCCGCTGGATGCCGCATGGAAAACGCAGCCCCCCGCGCCGCTTGCGCCCGTGGTGCCGCACCCGCTGCAATTCGCCGGTAAATCATCCGACGACAAGCGGGATGATCTGGCCGCTGTGCTCACCGCCAAGGGTGTTGATGCGATTGCGATTACGCTGCCGGAAGAAATCTGCTGGCTGCTCAACATTCGCGGCGGCGACGTGCCCTGCACACCCTTCGCCCTCTCCTACGCGATCGCGCATAAAGACGGCACGGTAGACTGGTTTATTGACGACCGCAAGGTAACGGACGACACCAAAAAATGGGTCGGCAGCGATGTGCGCCTGCAGGACCTTTCTGCCTTCGCGCCCGCGCTGGAGGCACTTGCCACCGCGGGCAAAAAAATCTGGATTGATCCCGGCTCCGCGCCGGTGAAGACCGAAGAAATCATCAAGTCGGCAGGCGCAACGCCACATGCGGAAAAAAGCCCGCTGCAGCTGATGAAGGCAAAGAAGAACGCCGTTGAAATTCAAGGCACCATCAACGCCCATATACGCGATGGCGTTGCCATTACGCGCTTCCTTGCCGCGCTCTCTGGCCAAGGAGATGCTGCGAAGTTTGATGAACTTTCCGCCTCCGACCATCTGCAAAAAATTCGCGAGGAAGGGCAGTATTTCCGCGGCCTGTCGTTCGATACCATTTCGGGTTCCGCCGGCAATGGCGCGATTGTACATTACCGCTCGACCCCGCGCACCAACCAGCCGTTAATGACGGGCGCGGTTTACCTTTGCGATAGTGGCGCGCAATATCTTGACGGCACGACGGATATTACCCGCACCTTCGCGGTTGATAATGTCTCCGCCGAGCAGCGCGAGAATTTTACCCGCGTTTTGAAAGGCCATATTCAGGTCGCTATGTCCGTCTTCCCCGAAGGCACCGTTGGTTCTGTGCTGGATGAAAAAGCGCGCAAGCCGCTGAACGATGTCGGCCTTGATTACGCGCATGGCACCGGCCATGGCGTCGGCAGCTACCTTTCCGTACATGAAGGCCCTTGCGGTATTTCCCCGCGCTCGACCACCGTGCCGCTGGAACCAGGCATGATTATTTCGAACGAGCCCGGCTATTATAAAGAAGGCGAATACGGCATCCGCATTGAAAACCTTGTCACCGTGATCGATACCGGCAAGAAAGATGCAGACGGCAAAAAGCTGCTGGCCTTTGATACGCTGACGCTTGCGCCCATCGACCGCACGCTGATCGAGCCGAAATTGCTGGATGATGCGGAATTGAAATGGCTGAACGACTACCACGCCCGCGTCCGCACCACTCTGCTGCCGCTGGTTGAAAAGGTCGACGCAAAAGCCGCCGATTTCCTCAAAAAATCGACCGAGCCGATCACCAAGCCCGCAGGCCCGAAACCGTCCGCGAAGTTCTGCTTGTAATGCGTATAAAGGCCTGCACGTTCAATTTTTTGCTCGTGGCAGCCGTTATAAGCCTGACTTGGCCTTTATCAGCGAATGCCTGTGTGACGCCTATGTCGCCGACTAAAAGTGAAGTTTCCGTCGTCATAAAAATGGGGCTCACTTACTTTCAATTCCCGGAAAAATTTCTTTATGGCTTGTATAAAAGATACCCGCACGAAGTTAACGACCGCTTCACTATTAACTTTCCGAATGGAAGGGAAATAGCGCGGATTGATTTCTTGCTTAACAATTCTCCAATTTACAATGCTCAGATTGCATCGCTGTCGAATAAAAAGGCACAACTCCAAATTAGTGATGATGTTTCAGTGTTAGGCCTGACATTGGACGATGCCGCTGTTTCTTACCTAAAGGACTTTATAATTCCAACCGCGCCTACGAATTGGGAAGCCGATATTTCGCTTGCCAAGAAATTTAATATTGGCATCGATCCTTGCGATGAAAATGCAGGTGGTCGAAGAATGATAGATGAAAGCACTTATACCGAAGACGATGTCTTAAAAGGCTTGCAGCACAAAAACGAAGCTATGCGCGCCGGAGTTGCAAAGGCTATTGCTTATAAACCAGCAGGATTTACTGAGAAAGAAAAGCTGGCGTTAATAAAAATTGCTGAAAAAGATGAGCTAGACGACGTCCGCGCTTCGGCTATTTACGCGCTTGGAAGTTGGTCGGCTAACGATCGACAAATTTTAGATTTTCTGGCCAACTTAGCTGCAAAAGATTCCGACGAAAAATTAAACTTGCCGCAAGCATGGCGATATCGCGGGACAAAAAGCATTAAATTCGCACTTAAAAGTTAATTCTTTTAAATTTCACGGGCGTCTTAAAAACAACCATCGGTGCTTTTAGAGATGTTGACACCTCGAACACCGGCGTTGCAAGGCTCAATCCCATACGTGTGAAGGCGGGGCCTTCTATGGTGAATCCGTCATCTGCTTTTTCGTCGCGGTAAATAATGCTGCCGGCTTTGGCAAGGACGCTGCCGCTTTTGACCTGAAACCGCGTGTCTTCCCGCAGCACAATGCCGCGCAGCAACGGCTCGCCTGTCATACGCACGAGCTGTTCTTCCTGCGTCACCAGCTGGCGGCCGGCGAATTTGTTGAAGGTGGATGTCACTTCATAGTTGGTCTGGTAGATGGGCATGGTGCCGCTGCAAGCCAGCAGAAAACCGTCATAGGGCGCGCCGCCGTCAATCGCCAGCGCCGCGCTGAGGCGTACATTGTCGCCGCGCGCGACGGCGCTGTAGCGCTGCAGTTCCGAATGGCTCATCTCGATCTTCGGCAGTGCGGCGGGCAAATCCGCGGCTGCCGTTGCCGTTTCATCAAAAATAACATCGGCAATAAAGCGGCGCTGGCCCTGCCCGCCCTCTCCATAGACCGATACTTCCCAGCCAGCGGCAATGGCGCGGGTTTCGCCGGTTGCGGTCTTCATGCCATCGCCGGGCGCAATTTTGCGGGCGGCATAAACGCGGGCGTAATCCTGCTGCTGCTTGTGGTTGTGGGCGAAAAACGTGGCGGGGGTGATAAGTGCCATAGGAGTTTCTTTCAATTAAACGGCAGACTAGCAGCCAGGGCTTCTTGATACAACATCGTTATGGAATATAATTCCATATATTTGACATAGAGAAGGTTATTTTCTATAGTCCTGAATATCTTAAAGACCCGTTCAACCTGCCAGACCGAGCGATCGTTCCATGCCTATGTTTTACAGCGACAAAGGCTTTTTCAAAGCCATCAACAAGGGCAAGGTCGAGCAGGTCGAAGCGTATTTGAAAAAATGGTCGCTCGACGGCAGCGCCAGCCAAAAGCCCGATCCCAACCCTCTCGACGACATGCGCGATGCAAGCGGCCGCAACCCGCTGCATGCGGCGGCGGCCACCGGCAACATCAGCACCCTCACCCTGCTACTGCGCACGGGCATGAACGTGAATACCAAAAGCGCGAGAGGCGAAACGCCGCTGCTGTTGGCCATCACCGGCCATCATACGCTTTCTGCAGAAATGCTGATGGGCGCCGGCGCGGATGTAACGCTGACAAACAATTCCGGCAGTGACGCGCTGGGCGCCGCCGTTCAGCGCCGCCTGACCGGCACGGTCAACCAGCTGCTGGAAAAAGGCGCGAAAATTTTGCAGGACGATATCCTCTGCGTGCCGTCCTACAGCGGCGAAGCAAAGATCGTCAAGGCGCTGATCGCAGCTGGCGCCAAGGTCAACGTGCGCGACAGCTCCGCCAAATATCCCGTCACTTACGCAGCGCAGAACGGCAACGTTGACCTGCTGGAAACGCTGGCCGCCGCTGAAGCAGACCTTAACTTGCGCGATAACAGCGGCTACACACCGCTGCATTATGCCGTCATGTACGGCCGCATCGTCATGGTTGAAAAACTGCTGGAGCTTGGCGCACGCACCGACCTGAAAGACAATGACGGGTTGACGCCGCTTCAGCTTGCCAAAAGCCGCGATGCCACGCGTATTGTTGAAATCCTGACCGATTCCGAAAAAATCGCCAGTGCCGCCGCCATCCCGATGCCCGCCAGCATTTCCGCTAGCGCGTCACCGGAAATGTCCGCCGGCGGCACGGAACAATGGGTTTTGATGGGCGAAGCACGGCTTGCCTATATCGGCAGCTGGCCCGGCCTTGGCCGTAAGCTGACAGAAATTTTCAACTTCGAAAGCCGCGAGCGCCTGACGATTACCGAGAATCTGAAGACCGGAACGGAAAGCGTGACGCAGCCCGTTTCCTTCGACGATATCGGTGACGCCGCCGTCGCAAAAGCCTTAGTCGCGTTCCGCCAGCTGGGCGGAATTGCGGATAACGACAACCTCGCCTCTAAAAAACGCGTTCAGCGACCGGGAGCATAAACATGGCCTTCATCAGCTCGCAAAAAAGTTTCTGGAAGGCCGCGAAAAACGGCGACATGAAAGAACTTGAATATTGCCTGACCTATAACATCGGCAATTTCGACAAAGACCGTCCGGATGGGGATGGCAACACCGCCCTCTCGCTGGCGGCATCTTACGGCCAGCTGCCCGCCCTCGCGCGCCTGATACAGGACGGCTGTGTGCTCGATACCCAAAACAACGAGAACGAAAGCGCGCTGCAGGCCGCCGTCAGCAGCCAGCATACGGCTGTCGCCCTGCTGCTGATCGAAAAGGGCGCGAACGTCAACCTGCATGACGCCAGATACCTCTACCCCATCCACAACGCCGCCTTTCAGGGCGATAGCGATGTCGTCAAGGCGCTGATCGCGGCGAAAGCCGGGCTTGATGTGCAAATCCTCGACAGCGGCCGCACCGCGCTGCATTGGGCGGTGGAGAATGAATTCGCCCCCGTCATCCGCGCGCTGATTGATGCCGGCGCCAACCCCGATATTGCCGCCAAAGACGGCAAAACACCGCGCGACCTTGCAAAAGACAAAGCAAAGCCGCATCTGCTGGAATTTTTTGCCACGACTGCCGCGCCCGTTATCGCCATTGTGGCCGCGGCCAACCAGAACGCGCCCGTCATCACCCTGCAGACGACAGAAGATGATACGGCGGAAAGCTGGAAGCGCTCCGGCGCCAACCGCCTCACCCATATCGGCACCTACCCCGAAATCAACCGCCGCATTACCGAGATTTTCAATTTTGAAACGCGGGAGCGCACGGTGATTGCCGAAAACCTGAAGACCGGCGCCGATACGCTGACGCCGCCTGAAAGCTTTGACAGCATTTCCGAAGATGCCCTCCGCCGCGCCCTCAAGGAATTCAGCACCCAGGGCGGCACGGCCAATGAAGCCTTCGTCCTTGGCAACCGCCCGAAGCGCACGTTCGAGCTTTAAATAAACTGAAAAAGAAAAAGCGAAAGGGTCCGGCATAACTGCGCGGACCCTTTGTCTTTAGTTCATAGGCGGTGATCGATAATTCTACTCGCCGTCGCGCTCCTTGCGTTTGCGCTCCAGTTTTCGATGGCGTCTGACGGCTTCCGATCTTTCGCGCGCCTTCTTCACAGAAGGTTTCTCATAGTGGCGGCGAAGTTTCATTTCACGGAACAGACCTTCACGCTGCATCTTTTTCTTCAATGCGCGCAGAGCCTGGTCGACGTTATTATCGCGTACGATAACCTGTACGATGTTAATCACCCCTTCCCAAATCGCTATCTTGTTAATCCATAAACAGGAGTGGGTTGTAACATGAAGCGAGAAGTCTTTCAAAGAACTATCTTTGACCTGCGGATGCTGGCGTATGACGCGATGCAGCACAA
>JBBQWK010000045.1:0-8941 GCA_038210695.1 Alphaproteobacteria bacterium | reverse complement strand
GCATGGGCACGGCCTCAACACTCAACAGCATGGCGGAGGCTTTGGGCCTGACGCTGTTCGGCGCATCTGCTATTCCATCCCCCATGGCGGAGCGCGCGCATTACAGCTATCGCGCCGGCGCCGCCGCAGTTGAAATGGTGGTGGCAGACCGACGCCCGAGCAGCTTCGTCAACCGCCAGTCTTTCCTCAACGCCGTCGCCGCCAATGCCGCCATCGGTGGTTCCACCAACGCCGTCGTCCACCTGCTGGCCATTGCCAATATGGCAGGCATCAAGTTCACGATTGAAGACTGGCAGGAATTCGGCTCCAAAGTGCCGCTGCTGGTTAACGTCAAGCCTTCCGGCGCTTACCTGATGGAAGAATATTTCCGCGCCGGCGGCCTGCCCGCTGTGCTGCGGGAGCTGGAAGCCGCAGGCTTTGTCGACGGTAACAGCGGCTGGTGCACCGGCAAGACAATGAAGGAAGAATTGCAAGCGCGTGACCCCTTCACCGACACCGACATTATCAAGACCGTGAAAGAACCGCTGCTGAACGACGGCGGCATTGTTATTCTTCATGGCAACCTTTGCCCCGACGGCGCGGTTATTAAGGTCTCCGCCGTAGCCGATACAAAATTGTTGCAGCATCGCGGCAAGGCCGTGGTCTATGACAGCATCGAAGAATATCACAAGCGCATCGACGACCGCGCGGAAGGCGTAACGGCAGATAACGTGCTGATCCTGCGCAACTGCGGCCCGTTGGGCTATCCCGGCATGCCGGAAGTCGGCAACGTGCGGCCGCCGGGCTACCTGCTGGCGCAGGGCATTAAAGCCATGGTCACGGTTTCCGACGCACGCATGAGCGGCACGGCCTATGGTTGCCACGTGCTGCACGTCTCGCCGGAAGCGGCTGCGGGAGGTCCCTTGGCGCTGGTCAAAACCGGCGACTGGGTGACGCTGGACGTTGCGGGCGGCCAGTTGAACATGGAAGTCGATGCCGCGGAACTGGAAGCGCGCCGCGCAAAACTGGATATCAAGCCGACACCGATTCACAGCCCGTGGGGCGTTATCTGGGCGCACCCTGAAATGGGTGTTCACCAGGCCAATGTGGGCGCTTATATGAAACTATTCGACAGGCCTGAACTGCAGCGCGATGTGATTGCGCTCCGCACCCGCCAGCGCCTTCGTCCCCAGCATTAAAGGAAAAACGATGCCGGAAAAATATTTCTCCCAGAACCGCCTGATCGCCATTTTGCGCGGCTTGACGCCGGATGAAGCGGTGGCGCAAGGCGAAGCGATTTTCAATGCCGGCTGGCGCTGCCTTGAAGTGCCGCTCAATTCACCCGAGCCTTTTGACAGCATCCGCCTGCTGGCGGAGCGCTTTGGCGATACCGCGCTGATTGGCGCTGGAACGGTTTTAATACCGGATGATGTACAGCGCGTCAAAGATGTCGGCGGTAACCTTATCGTCGCGCCGAATACGGATGATGACGTAGTTAAAAAAGCAATGTCCCTTGGCATGGTAATTATGCCGGGCGTCTACACGGCGACGGAAGCATTTTATGCCTATAAACTGGGTGTGCGTTACCTGAAGCTTTTTCCCGCTGACTCGCTTGGCCCTTCCTACGTCAAGGCATTGAAAAGCGTGCTGCCGAAGGATGCGAAGGTCATTCCGACCGGCGGCATTTCAGTTGATAGCATCGCCGATTTCAACGCCGCCGGCTGCCATGCCTTCGGCGTCGGATCGCAGCTGTATAAACAGGGCGTGACGCCCGAAGAAGTCGGCAAGCGCGCGGGCGCGCTGACGGCGGCACTGAAAAAAGCGGAAAGCGCTACTTAAGCGCCGCAAGGCCGGTAAAAACTGCTGTTTCGCTATCGACCACCGCCTGCACCGGCCATTTCAGGCTTTCGAAAGCGCGCAAATAAAAGTCGCGCTTGTGGCCGGCATCCGCCAGCAGTACCGCGGGGCGTCGCTGGTAGAATTTTTCCATCTGCCGCAGCTCATGGCCAATCAGCAATCCTGAAAAATAGGATGGCAGGTCGGCCGGCGGTGTTTTGCTGCGCAGCTGCTGCGCCCGCACCTGCCAGACATCGGTCAAAAAATCAAACCCGCGCGCGGCGAGCGCAAGGCCCGCATCAAATGACGCAAAATCCGGCGCGTCTGGCGTTGGCGCAGATTTGAAAATGGCGGCAATCGCGCCGCGTTCGCTCATCAGATTAAAAATTTCGCCCGTCATAGCGCTTTCAAAGCCGGTAATTTTGCCGCCGTCGATTTCAACCCATTTGCAATGCGTGCCGGGAATGCAGAGCAGCGCATCGGCGAGCCCGAGGTGTTTTGCCGCGCCCAGGCTTTTGACTTCCTCGCTCCGGATAACATCATGCCGCCCGTCATCCATGGCTGTCGTGCAGCCGGAAGCGATATAAACGTTGCGACCTGCGGCCCCATGCAGCTTTTCAGCCGAGACTTTATGCAGGTTGCGTTTGACGTCATCAAGGCCGGTTGGCGTCACCGAATAACCGGTCTCCACCCAGCCTTCACGACCGCCGACCGCGCCGCAAATGTAGACGGACGCTTCCGGATGCCCCTGCAGCCAGTCGCCCAATTGCTCCATGAAGAAAGCGCTATATTCAAGGCTGCGCGATTCAGGCGTCGAGCCGCTGAAATTTTTCAACGTGCCGCCGCCGGCCGCCTGTTTCCGCGAAATTGCCTTGCCGTCCTGCATCAGGAAGGCGCGGAAGTTGGAACTGCCCCAGTCGAGAAAAATGTCCATCGCTTCAGCCTTTGAACGGCGTCTCGGCAATGCCGCCGACGTCCATATTGATGGTGAAGAGGCTGCCGGAAAGCGGCGCTTCTTTTATTTTTGCCTCATCCAGCCCTTCACGGGCAGTGGTGATGTAAAGCGTTTTCAAATTTTCGCCGCCAAAGGCGCAGGAAGATACCTGCGGCACCGGAAGATCAATGCGGCCATCGGGCTGGCCATCCGGCGTATAAATTTCAATCCCCCAGCCCGGCCATTGCGCCGTCAGCACGCGGCCGCTGGCATCAACGCAGAGCCCGTCGGGCCGTCCTGTATCTTTGAACTCGCGGAAGATGCGGCGGTTGGCGGCCTCGCCGGTGTTGATATCATAGTCGTACTGCCAGATCGTGCGTTTCGGCGTGTCAGTGTAGTACATGATTTTGTTGTCGGGGCTCCAGCCGAGGCCGTTGGATATGCCGATGCCATTCGCCTGTTCGGAAAGCCCGCGTTCATCCAGCCTGTAGAGCGCGCCGGTGGCAATTTTATGATTCACATGGTTCATCGTGCCGCCCCAAAGACGTCCTGCGCGGTCGCACTTGCCATCATTAAAGCGGTTGTCATGATGCGCATATTGCGGCCGCACAAGGCAATGGTCGCTGCCGTTGATAAAATCAAGCCGGTACACGCCATCCGTCAGCCCCGCGACAATCCGCCCCTTGTCATCCAGCAGCGCGAAACCTGGCATGCCGGGCGTGGCGCATTCTTCGTGCGTACCGCTGGCAGGATCATAGCGGTGGATTTTGCGGCCGAGGATATCGCACCAGTAAAGTTTTTTACCGCGCGCATCCCAATGCGGCCCTTCGCCCAGATGGCTGGTTGGCAAGCTTGAGGAAACAAGTTCCGCTTTCATATCGCGCCCTTCCTGCTGCCGCTGATAACGGCGCTGGTTTTGATTTGGCCTTCGCCGCCGTCAAGCCGCAGCGTGGTGCCGGAAAAAAGCTGCGCATGGCGGGAGAGGGAGAAAATTACCGCCGGCACGATATCTTCCGGCTGCATACCCAGCGGCACCAGCTGTTCCTGCGCGGCATCAATAAAATTCTGTTTCGTGAACCGCGCCTTTTGCGCTTCCGACTGCACCCAGCCGGGGCAGAAGCCAAAAACGCGGATAATGTTGTCTGGCGAATTGCCTTCGCCCGCGCGCACCGCAAGCCTGCGGATACCGCTGTCGAGCGCCGCCTTGGCTGCGCCATAGCCCGTCATATCAGGTTCGAAAATTTCGGAGCCGTGGCGGGAGGTGAAAAGGCAAACCGAGCCGCCCCCGCCCTTGCGCATTTCCGCCATCACATCGCGCGCGGCGAAGAAGGGCGCAAAGTAATTAATCCGCATCAGCAGCTCCGCTTGCGCCTGATCAAGGTCATCAAGGCTGACGCGGCTGTCATAGCCAAGCGTGCTGATAAAGTCCAGCGGCGGCCCCAGTTTTTCCGACGCTTCGGCAATCGCTTTTTGCCGCGCTTTTTCATCCGTCAGGTCAACCGTGATGCCGAGCGGGGCATGGCGCTCAAACGCCGCATCGCCTGACCCGCGGTCGCGCAGATCGGCCGCAAGGGACAATGTAAGGTCGATGCTTTTATCAAGGATCGCGACTTTCGCGCCGAGCCAGTGCAGCGCGTCCGATAGCGCCGCACCAATGCCGGAAGCGCCGCCCGCGACAATGACGCAGCGGCCCTGAAACTCGCGGAAATAATCGCGGGAGAGGCTATGTTGCCAGTCGAATTCCATGCTGTCCTTCATTTTTGTAATATCTGTTTATGGCTTTTTATAAGCTTTAAATCAATATTGTTTTACCAGCAGCGCCACTTCCTTCAACTCGGCATCCAGCGCCTTGTCCAGCTCTGCAAGGCGCTCCTTCAACGCGAAGGTCTGGTTGCGGGCGCAGGCTTCCTCGATCAAAAACGCGGCTTTGCAGGTTTTTTGCAGGCCGATCATGCCGCTGACGCTTTTCATGTCATGTGCCGCGTCGCCGAGCCCCGAGAATTCGCCCTTGCGAATCTTTTTGTCGATAATCGCGAACAGGCGTTTTAGCTCGCCGGAGGAGCTGGCGACGGTTTCGCGCAAATAGACCGCATCCATTTCGGCGGCGATGGCATCAAGAGCCTCTTTCATAGGTTTGACATCGGGTGCTTTCATGGCCGGGCTGCGCTCCCGCTCGCCACTTTCCACCGCGCCTTTCATGTGGTGGGCGATGGTGGCATAGAGTTTTTTCGGCGCGAAGGGCTTGGCGATATAATCCACCATGCCGGCTTCATGATATTTTTTAACGAAGTCTTCCATGATGTTCGCTGTCAGCGCGATGATGGGGATTTTGCGGTATTTTTTGCCCATGGCGCGAATTTCCCGCGTCGTCTCGAGGCCGTTTTTTTTCGGCATGTTGACGTCCATGAGGATGAGATCAAAGCTTTCCGCCTTGACCAGCTTCAACGCTTCCTCGCCGTTGCCCGCGAGGATAACGGTATGTCCCTTGCGCTCAAGCAGTTTCAGGATGATATCCTGATTGATGGCGTTGTCTTCCGCGACGAGAATGCGCAGTGGCGGCAGTTCAATTTCAGCCTCCGCATTCGCAGCCTCGAAGCCATCATTCGCGCCCGCGACCGGCGGTGAAAACGGCAGCTCGAACCAGAATACGCTGCCCTTGCCTTCGTCGCTGGTCACGCCGATTTTTCCGCCCATCCGCTCGACGAGGCTTTTGGTGATAGAAAGCCCGAGGCCGGAGCCGCCGTATTTGCGGGAGATAGACGCATCCGCCTGCGAAAACGCGCCGAACAGCTTGCCAAGCGTCGCGGCGCTCATGCCAATGCCGGTATCGGCGACATCGATGCGCAGTTTCGGCGCCGTCCCGGGAAGGTACGACGCCTTCAACGTCACGCTGCCCTTGTCGGTAAACTTCACCGCGTTGTTGAGCAGGTTTAAAATAACCTGCTGCGTGCGATGCGGATCGCCATAGACCATGACCGGTAGCGCCTCGCCCATCACGGCGTCAAGCTTCAAGCCCTTGTCTTCCGCCAGCTGCTGCAGCACGCGCACCGAGTTTTTCACCATGGCTTGAAAATCATAATTGATGCGGCTGATGGCAAGCTTGCCGGATTCAATTTTCGAGACGTCGAGAATATCATTCAGCGTGTTCAGGAGGGTCTTGGAACATTCGCGGATGGTGGAGACGAATTCCATCTGCTCGGCGCTCAGCTCTGTTTCCTTCAAAAAGTCGATCATGCCAAAAATGCCTGTCATTGGAGTGCGGATTTCATGGCTCATTAACGCAAGAAAGCTGGATTTGGCGCGGTTGGCGTCGTCGGCTTTCTTGGCGCTCAAGGCGGCTTTCTGGCGGCTGTCGACCAGCTGCATGGTGGAAAGGCGGATTTTATTGCCGATGGAAAAGGCGAAAAGAGCAAACAGCATCACGCCCGCGCCAAGGTAATTGGTTTCCTGCACTTCATTGTTGGCGATGGTAATGCCAAGACCGACGGCGGCGAGCAATCCGATATCGAACACCAGCATGGATAGCATCGGCGCGCTCGAAGAAGCATAGACGGCGGTCACGGCAAAAATAAAGCCGTAACCCAAAAGATGGTCATACAAAAACGCGCTTTGCAGCGGCGAGAACAAAAGGTATAGCCAAGGCAGCAGGTACAGCAGCTTTGTCATGCGGATTTCCGAGACCAGCTCCGGCACCTCGTCTTCCTTCAGTGTGTCTTTTTTGGCGGTGATGCGGCGGTAAATATCGCGCAGCCGCAGCACCATCACCATACATACGAAGAGAATGCCAACGTCCTTCATCGCATCTGACGGGTCGTGCGGCAGGCCGTACAGCTTGTACTTTACAATCAGGAAGGCGGCGATGGCGACGATCTGGTTGACCAGTGGCCCGCTCTGGTTGCGGGCGTAAATAACCAGTAAATCCTTTTTCATGCCGCGTTATCCAAAGCGGTAGCCGCCGCCGGCAAGCGGCTTGATGTAGCGCGGCACCGCAGGGTCTGTTTCCAGCTTCTTGATCAGCTGCTGCAAATGCACATCAACGGTGCGGCGATCGGCCACGGAGGCATAGGGGCGGAAGATACCCTGATGCAGCTCGTCGACCGTGATATCCTGCCCCCGGCGCTGATAGAAGAATTCCAGCAGCAGCGTTTCCAGCAAGCTCAGGTCAATTTCATCTTCGTCGCGTGTTGCTTTCAGCTTGTTCGGGTAAACAACGATGCCGTCAAAATCATACTTCTTGTCGATTGTTTCGGGCGCGGCCTTGGCAAGCACCTGCCGCGCAAAGCCCCGCATCATGCGCTTCACCTCCGCCAGATCGAACGGCTTGACGATATATTCGTCGCCGCCCGCTTCCTTGCCGTCGCGCTCCGCCGCACTGCCGGATTTGGAGGTGATGAAGATGACAGGCGTCACTTTGTCGTTGCGGCGAATATCGCGGCACACTTCATAGCCCGACATATCTTCCATCAGCACATCAAGGCAGACGATATCGGGCTTTTGTTCGCGGTAGATTTTCAGCGCCGCTCCACCATTGTTGGCGGTCAGCGTTACGAAGCCTTCCCGCTCCATGAGGTGGCTGAGAAGCTTCAGCAGCTCCGCGTTATTCTCTGCGATCAGGATTTTCAACGTCGCCTCCACTCCACCTGTTATTGTTTTAATTGTAGTCGCAAACGGGGCTTCAGGCACAGGCGTTTGCTGCTTTCTTACGTAAATACAGCGACTTAACCAGAATTAAAAATTACATTGATTTATACTCGGCAGGAGTATATTTCTATACTCCTTTAGAGCATAATATTATTATGTATATAATATCTGCTGACCCGAATCGAAAGCCCGCCCGATGGATGCGCACCACCACATAAAACTGGCCGAAAAATACCCGCTGGATTTCACGCTGCAGTACCCGCCGCGCCGCGAATACTTTCAAAGCCGCTTCCGCGGCGCGCCGGATTTTGCTGGCGCCAAGGCATCGCGCGACATGCTGCTCTACCTGCATGTGCCCTTCTGCGAGGCGAAATGCTATTTCTGCAACTTCGCCGTTGATGTGCGGACAGCGGCCGACATCCACCAGAATTACACCAACGCCCTGTGTGAACAATTAAAGCGAATTGATGATTTTTTGCCGGAGGATGTGCGCGTGCCCGGTATCGATATCGGCGGCGGCACGCCGACGCTGCTGCAGCCGGAACAACTGCAGCAGATTGTGGATGCCCTGAAGCCCTGGCAGCGCCGCGTCAGCGTTGACCACCCGATGTCGATCGAGACCACGCCGCGCATTGCCGCCAATCATCCGGAGCGTATGCAGGTGCTGGCGCAGGGCGGTGTCAGCCGTATTTCCATGGGCGTGCAGAGCAGCAACGCCGCAACCCTTGCCGCCGTCAACCGTGGCGCGCAGGAAAACATGACAAGGCGCGCGATTTTAAACCTGCGCCATGCCGGTTTCCGCCGCATCAACATTGACCTTATTTTTGCCATGCCCGGCCAGACGGCGGAAGACTGGCGGCGCGAGATTGAAGCCGCGCTCGAGCTGGATATAGATTCCATCACCACCTATGACTGCCTCTACCGCGGCAAGGGCCGCGCCATGACCAAGCGCACGCCGGATAAACCGACGCCGGAAATTTACGGCAGGCTTTATGATATTTCCTACGGGATGCTGGCGAAGGCCGGTTTCCACGCCGCCTATGGTTCCGTCAATTTTTCGCGCCATGCTCGGGAAACGGGCACATCACCTTATTTTGAAGGCCGGTTGTTCGACCATGTGCCCTACCTTGGCGCGGGTAACTATGCCTCGAGTCAGGTCGGCGACAGCTGGTGGTTTGCGCCCTACAGCGCTAATGCCTTTATGAAATGCATTGAAAAAGGCGATGTCCTGCCGCAAGGCGACAGCTATCGCCTGCCAACGGCGGAGCTGATGGCGAAAAAGGTGCTGCAGTCGTTGAACTTCGGCACCATAGATGCAGCGCGGTTTGAAAAGCGCTTTCAGGTGTCGCTTGAAACCATGTACGCCCCGGCGCTTGAATTGGCCGTTAAAAAGGGCTGGCTGCGGCAGATTGTAGGCGGTTATGGTGTCGTGCCCGGCTTCTTCAGCCACATGCCGCAAATCCGCGCGCTTTTTTATACGGCGGGCGCTATTGAATTCGTCGAACAATTTGTCACGGGTGAAACCGCGGCACCCAAACGCATCAAGGAACA
>JBBQWK010000044.1:0-8952 GCA_038210695.1 Alphaproteobacteria bacterium | reverse complement strand
GCGCCAATGCTGCGGCCTTGCGCGACAATAATGAAACCACGCTGCATTTGGGCGTCCGCACCGGCGATGTGGAAATTCTGGAAGCGCTGTTTGCCCATGGCGCGGCAAAAGTTTTGCAGCAGCAGACAAAAGAAAAACTGCAAACCCCCCTGCATATCGCCGCCCTGACGGCGGAACTTGCCGCCGCGCGCTGCCTGCTGGACCATGGCGCTTTCACGCATATCAAAAATTCCGAAAAACTGTCGCCGCTGGATATTGCCGCGCACGGCGGCGATACGCTGATGACGCGTCTGCTGGTGGAAACCGGCTGCGCCGAAATGGACAAAAAAGACGGCAGCGGCACCACGCCGCTGCACCGCGCGATTTACGAGGGCAAGGAAGCGGAAGTGCGCGAGCTGGTGCGCCTTGGCGCCGACCCGCATGTGCCGGATGACAACAAACGCACGCCGCTGCATATCGCCGCCTGGAAAGGCAACATGGCGCTGGTGAAATTTTTCGCGGAAGAAGTGCCCGTGCCGGAAGATATCACCGCGCAAAAGCAGGAACGCGCGCAGGCCTTGTATGACGCCGTGTTCTACGACCATGACGCGATTGCCGATTACCTGATGAGCCTGCCGGAAGCCGACCCCAACCGCCCGACTATCGAGGGGCATTTTCCCCTTATCCGCGCGATCGAGGATTTGTGCAGCGGCACCGGTAGCGCCGCCCGCGTTGAAGCCCTGCTGCAAAACGGCGCTCTGGCTGAAGTCACGAATAAAGACGGCGAGACGCCGCTGCAGATTTGCGCCAAGAAAAACGAAACCGAAGGCGCGCGCCTGCTGCTGAAGTACAACGCCAATACCGAATTCACCGCCAAGGGTGAAACGCCGCTGTTCTGCGCGATTGAACCGGGGCATGTCAAAATGGTTGAACTGTTGCTGCAGGGCGGCGCAAACCCGCTGGCGAAAAATGCCGGCGGCATCCTCACCATCGACTTGGCGCGCATGAAGAGCCATGCGGCCATTGTGCCGGCGCTCGAGTCGGCGATTTTGAATTATGTAATCAAGCAAAATAGCGTTAAACCTCAAACCTTTACACCCTGATAATCTTTTCATAAGCGGATTGTCGCGGGGATATCGCCATGCTATACCCTTATGAAAAGCAGCAGCATCAGGACTGATTAACGGATGACGGACGACGACGACCGCACCGATATTGAGAAGGCCTTTGACCGCCTCACGGGGCGGCTGGGCGAAGCTTTTGATAAATTCAAAAATCCCGGCGCCCAATCCCCCGCGCCCGCAGGCGCCACCGGTGATGCCGTTGCGCCGGAAGTAAAACAGGCCTTCAACACGGATGCATTCTTCAAGGCGGTGAAGCTGGGTAAAGCTGCCGATGTGCAGAAGATGATTGAAGACGGCTTTGACCCCAATACCTACAACACCGCAGGCCTGACCGCGCTGCATGTCACCGCGCGCAACAACAACATGCAGGCCGTGGCCGAAGTGCTGCTGCGCTATGGCGCAAACCCCAAGCTGCCCCTGAAGGAAGACAACACGACGCTGCCGATTGACGATGCCGTCAACTTCGGCAAGCACGACATTGTGGATCTACTGACCCGCCACGGCGGTTATATTCCCGGCAATACCGTCAATGGCCGTTCCCTGCTGCACCGCGCCTGTGAAAAGGGGAAGGCGCGCACGGTTGAATCGCTGGTGAAGGCTGGCGCGGATGCGAACGAGCGCACGGAAAATGGCTCAACCCCCCTGCTGGTCGCGGTTTTCCTGCGCCAGACGGATGTGGCGCAGCTGCTGCTGAACTTCCCCGATGTGATGGCGGGCGTGAATGAATATTTTGCCTCGACCGACCCCTTGAAGCGCAATGCCTTCCAGCTGGCGGTGGAGCGCGGCCAGTCCGCGCTTATCGGACGCATGCTGCAGGGCGGCGCGGATGTGAACGTGCGCGACAGCGAAAACATGACGCCGCTGCACCATGCGGTGGCGCAAGGCGATGTGGAGCTGGTTAAAACATTGCTGGCGCATCACCCCGACCTCAACAAAACCATTGGCGGTCAATCAACGCCGCTGATGCTGGCCTGCACGACTGATTCCCTTGCCGATAATTCCGCGCGCGCCACCATCATCAGCCTGCTGCTGGAAGCCGGTGCCGACCCAGAAGTGCCGGATGGCGATGGCCGCCGCCCGCTGCATGCGCTGATGCGTGGCAATGATGCGGATGCCGCGCGCGTGCTGTTGCAATACCCCGTTGAAAAAGATGCGACCGACCGTTTTGGCGCGAGCGCCCTGTTTTACGCCCTTGAGCAAACCAGCCCCGATGCGCTGGCGCTGCTGCTGGCCGCCGGCGCAGACCCCAATGCCCGCAACATGAAGGACGCCCGCACGCCGTTGATCGAAGCTGTGCAGCAGAACAACGCGCCCGCCGTGCGCCTGCTGCTGGAAAAAGGCGCCAACCCGAAATTGCTGGATGCGACGCATAAATCGGCGCTGTCCTACGCGCGGGAAAAAAACGATTCCGTCAACATCCACCTGCTTGAAGACGCCTTGCGCAAAATCTCCGCGCCGCAAAAACGCAAAAATACCGGTTTCAAGGAGTTCGACTTATGAGCTTTTTAGGCCTGCGCACCAAAGCCTTTGAAGGGCTGGAGAGAGACCCAGAGCAGGACCCGATGCCAGATATGCTGTTCAATCAGGGCTATTCCGGCCTGCAGGTTTTGATTGCCACAAACCGCAAAGCGAAAGTTGTTGCGGCGCTGGAAAACCAGCTTGAAGAAATTGAGTCCGTCATCAACTACCAGACGCCGAAGTTGGAAAAAACCGCCGTGCATCATGCGATTGATGCCGGCTGGGGCGCGGATGTTGCGCTGCTGGCAAAGGCCGGCGCCAATCTGGAGCTGAAGGATAAAGACGGCCAGACCGCGCTGCATTACGCCGTGACGAAAAAAGACATTTCTGCCGCAACCGCGCTGCTGGAAGCTGGCGCGAATGTTAACGCCCGCCAGCATATTGCCAGCGAAACCCCGCTGCAGCTGGCGATTACCTCCGGTGACATTGATATGGTCAAGCTGCTGGTGGCGCATAAGGCAGATGTTTCATTGCGCACGCCGCTGGGCGATGGCCTCAATGCCTACCACATGGCGGCCAGCCAGACGCCGGAAATGATGCAGGTATTGCTGCAGCACGAAGGCCGCGAAGCGGCGATGGAATTCTGCAAGATTGAAAAACATAAATCGAGCGCGCTTCGTATCGCGCTGTCGCACAGCGACCTGCCTATGGTGACGCTGCTGCTGGACTACGGCGTGAGCGTGAATGAAATGGACGACAACGGCGAAACGCCGCTGTTCCATTTGCTGCACCACCGCGATTCCCGCGACAAGTCGATGAAATTCATGAAGCTGCTGATCGAAAACGGCGCGGATATCAGCAAGGCGGAAAATTTCTGGAGCGAAACACCGTTGTTCGCCGCCGCCCGTACCGGCTATCACGAAGCGGTGGAACTGCTGCTGGACCTTGGCGCGAGCCCTGACCACCGTAGCCACCTTGATGAAACGCCGCTGCACCTTGCCGCCGAAACATACGACGTTAAAACCGTGCAGATGCTGATTGACGCCGGCGCGGAAATTGACGCCCGCAACCGCATTGGCCGCACCGCGCTTCATGTTGCAGCGCACGCAAACCGGCTGGATGTGGTGAAGGCATTGCTGGAAGCGGGAGCCGACCCCTTCGCCAAGGACAATAAGCGCAAGACGCCGGATGAACTGTGCCTTGCCGATTTCCAAAAGAACACGCGCCGCGAAATTGAATACAAGCAGATGGAACTGGAATATTCCGCACCGCCGCAAAAGACCGCGGTGGAGCGCATGCGCGACCGCCAGGTTCGGAAAAATCATCCTTTTAAACATCACGGAAACAGGCGATAATTCCTCACGATTAATCGCGCCTTGTTTTAGGGAAAACAAACATCTTGTTTGAAGGAATTCCTTTTCACGCGCCGGCCCGCCCGGACCCGTCGAACCTGAATGCCCCGCGCGATACGGAAGGCAATACTTATCTGCACGAGCTTTGCGCGCTGGGCGCGCCGCCCGCCCTGATTGCGGAAGCGATAAAACTTGGCGCAGACCCCAACGCCCTCAACCGCAAAAAACTGCCGCCGCTGGCGCTCGCCATTACCAAGGGCAAGCCGGAAACGGTCGCCGCGATGATTGATGCGGGCGCGGAGCTGTATTTCAAGACCGGTGAAAAAACCTGGGGCGAACCGCGGCAGGAGTTTTTTAACGCCACCTACCTTGCCGCCATTGAAGGCCTGCGCGACAAGCTGGATGTTGTGCTGGCCAAGGGCGGCGGCGCTTTCGTCAACTGCACCGGCATGGATGCAGACGGCAGCGCCAGCAGCATGACGCCCTTGCACGCCGCGATCAAAAAATCGAAAACAGAATTTATCGCGCCGCTGCATAATGCAGGCGCCTTCCTTGATGTTGCAGCCGGCGGCGATGGTTCAACGCCCCTGTTTATCGCCATCGCCAATAATTCGGCCACCATGGTCAACCGGCTTGCGGAGCTGGGCGCCGGCCTTGAATGCCGCCATGCGGATACGTTTAATACCCCGCTGCTCTATGCCGCCTTCCACGACAAAGCCTGGGCGGCTGAAAAGCTGATCCGCCTTGGCGCGGATGTGAATGCCGTCAACAAAGATGGCAAAACCGCGCTGATGCTGGCGGCGGAACAGGGCAGCATTAAAATGGTCGGCGACCTTTTGAAAGCCGGCGCGAAACCCAACGCCAAAACTGCCAAGGGCGAAACCGCGCTGATGTATGCCGCGGAAAAGGGTCAGACCGAAGTCATCAACATGCTGGTGCGCGGCGGGGCTGACCCCTTGCTCGCCGATGTATTCAATAAAACCGCGCTTGCGCATGCGAGCGACAAGAATGCGAGCTACTACACCCGCACTGCGCTGGAAGAAGCCGAAAAAACCGCTTTGTTAAAGAGTTTCGAGAAATCCTATAAAAAATACCGTCCCTGACGGAATGAGCTATCATCCTTAATTCGACCTGTTACGGGGGAGATTAAAGCCAGATGACGAAACCCAAAGGCCTGCCGAAGCGCCTCACCAATCGCAAAGCCGCGAATGACGAAAGCATGGACGGAAAGCCGCCTGCAAAGTCAGCGCCGCGCACCCCCAAGGAAAAATTCAACGCAACGTTCATTCGCGAGCCGGACAAAATTGTCGACGAGCAGACAGGCCGCACCGCGCTGATCGATGCGATTTTGAAGGAAGACTTACCGCGCATCGAACGGCTGCTGGAGGCTGGCGCCTCGGCCAACAAAAACACCAAAGACGGTAAATCGCCGCTGCATTACGCGGTGCGCCTTGGCAGTGAAGCGATTGCCGATATGCTGCTGGAGCATGGAGCGGCCTTGAACCCCCGCGACAAACAGCTGCAAACCCCGCTGTTCGAAGCGCTGCAGGCACCCGACCCCGTCAAAATGCTGAACTACCTTTTCGCCAACAAGGCGGATGCGGATATTCCGAATGATGCGGGCCGCATTCCGCTGCATCTGGCAGCCGAAAGCGGTTCGCCGGAAATCATCCGCCGCCTGCTGGAAGATACCGGCAACCCCAACCGCCCCGATAACAAAGGCTACCAGCCGCTGCATCTGGCGGCGGAGAAAAACACCGTTGCCGCCGTGCAGGCTGTGCTGTTTGAACGCGTCGCGGTTTTTTCCGCCGTGAATGATGGCGATACCTGCCTGCACCTCGCCGCCGCGCGCACCGATTCCACCGCCGTTGCCGAATACCTGCTGAAGACGGAAGCGGCTGGCCTTGTCAACGCTGTCAACCTTATGGGCCGTTCGCCCTTGCATCTGGCGGTTATCCGCCAGCATGCGAATTTGGCGCAGGAAATTATTGATGCCGGCGCGAATGTGAACATGCCGGACAATACCGGCGCCACGCCCCTGCATGAAGCGGCGGAGGTGAACAGCCTGAAGCTGGCAAAGCTCCTCATCACCAATGGCGCGGATGTGGCGAAATCTCACGCACTGCGACGCGTCACGCCGCTGATCCTCGCTATTCGCAATGACAGCAAGCCGATGGTGGATTTGCTGCTGCGCCACGATGCCGACCCGTCCCTTGCCGATTCAGACGGCCACACGCCGCTGATGGCCGCTTCCTACAAAAGCTCCGACGCTGTTGTGGGCACGCTTCTGGGCGCAGGCGCGGATGCCAAGGCGCGGGATAAACTCGGCCGTAACGTGCTGCAACACTGCGGCAGCAGCCTTTCTGCCGCGACCATCAACAAGCTGATTGACGGCGGCGCGGAACCGGATGGGCTGGATACCTGGAAGCGCACGCCGCTGCTCTCCGCCATCATGGACCACAACACAACGCTGGCGACCGTGCTGCTGGAGCGCAAGGTCAATGCCAATGTGACGGACGAGCAGGGCAATTCACCGCTCAACGTCGCGCTGCAACGCCGCCAGACCGCGCTGCTGGATTCGCTGTTGAAAGCGGGCGCTGACCCCAACGGCAAAGACCGCTGGTCGCAGCAAACCGCGCTGCACCTTGCCTGCAACCTTGGCCTTGATACCGAAGTCGGCAAACTTCTGGAGGCCGGCGCGGATGTGAAGGCGAAGGACCAGCAGGGCCGCACGCCGCTGCACACCGCCGTCCTCAACAGCTACAGCTCCGCAGAATCGGTGAAGGCCTTGCTGAAAAAAGGCGCGGACCCGCTGGCGCAGGACAATGCCGGCAACACGCCCTTCGATATGGCCTATGGGCTCGACAAACACCGCGCCCTTCAGCTGATCAAGGAAGACCTTGGCAAAAAAGGCAAGGCCGGCACCCAGCCCAAGCGCTATAACCCCTGGGGCGGCGGGCCTTACGGCGGCTTCTAGGCCGGCAGTTTCTAAATTATAAGCTTATGACAACGTGAGGCCCGAGAGTTGCTGCACGCGTATATTAATGTGCGCAGGGTTGACGCGCCCATGGCTATATGTCAAAAATCTAACACTCCACGTTTAAAATTTTTGATCTGACCGGAAGGCTGCCAGGACATGAATCGATCGTCCCTTCAGGATAAATTCCCGTGCATGACGGACGCGCAGCGTACCGCCCGCAATTACGCCAAGCTGGCCATGATCATGATGCCGATGTTAGGCGATGCATTGTCGCCGCTGCTTGAAACAGGCGCGGCGAATGCCCCGCAGCCGCAAGCCAGTTTAGAGGAAGTTTAAACGATGTACGGCTATTTCAACACCGCCGCGAAATCCAGAGCCGACGGCACCGGCGTCAACGCCCCGCTCGATAGCGAAGGCCGCACCGCCCTTCACCTTGCCGTTGCGCGCAATGACGAAAAAACCACCCGCAGTCTGATCCGCGTCAACGCCAACCCCAACCAGCAAGACAAAGAAGGCCAGTCGCCCCTGTTTGACGCCATCAAGCAACGCAATATGCCGATGGTCACGCTGCTGGCGGAAAAAGGCGCGTCCTTCGAACTGCGCGACGATAAAAAACGCTCCGCCCTCGACTGGGCGATTGAATGCGAATGCGACATCACCTTCATTGAAGGCCTGCGCAAATTGGGCGCCAATGCGGAAACGCCCGCGCCCGCCAGCGGCCGCACCGCCATGCATTTAGCGGCGGAAAAAAACCGCCCCGACCTGATTGAATATCTTTACCGCAGCGGTCATTCGATTGCGACGCAAGATGCCGAAGGCGCAAGCCCGCTGCATGCCGCCGTTGCCGCCGGCGGCGCGGATGCGATTAAAACCTTGCTGGCCTTGGGCGCCGACCCGATTTTGCGCAACAACCAGATTGAAACGCCGCTGCATATCGCCGCGAAAAAAGGCGACGAGAGCATTGTTGATATTCTGCTGCAGGATGCCAGCGTCCGCCGCACGATCAATGATTTCAAAACCTATGGCGATGGTTATACGCCGCTGATGACGGCGGTTGCCGCGGACAAACCCGTGCTGGTCGCAAAAATTGCGGCTGTCGGCGGGGATGTCAACCTGACGGACAACCACCATCACCACAGCCTTTATATTGCCGTTACGGCGGGGCACGTTGCTACAGCGCGCGCCTTGCTGGAGCTTGGCGCGGACACCACCAAACCCTCCCCGCGCGGCCACAACAATTCCAGCATCGTGCATGACATTGCAGCGTCGAACTATGCCGAAATGCTTTTGCTGCTGTACGGCGCGGGTTTTGACGTCAACGCGAAAGACCATGCCGGCGACACACCGCTGAACAAGGCCTGCGACAGCCAGAACCTGGACAAGATCAAGGCACTGCTGCAGCTGGGCGCGAACCCGAACATTGCCAACAGCTATGGCCGCCGCGCGCTGGATACCATTATGGATCATTACAGCTATAGCTACACCGGCCACCCTGAAATTATTGCCATGCTGCTGTCAAAAGGCGCGGACCCGAACCTGTCACCCATGCCCGCGATGCAGTACGCGCCGCTGCATATTGCCGCACGCAACGGCAATATGGCGACGATTGAAAAACTGGCCGCCGCCAACGCGCGCATTGACCAGCCGGACCGCAGCGATGCGGGCATCACGCCTTATATGGCGGCGCTGGAAGGCGGCCGCGACGCGGTGGCGGAGCTGCTGCAGAAAAAGGGCGCCAATATTTTCCGCAAGGATAAATTCAAGCGCGGCGCGCTGAACATGGCCGCCAAGGGCGGCGCAAAACAATCGCTGGAAAAGCTGCTGGAAATTCCCGCCATTGCCGCAACAATTAATGACGTCGACGGCCGTGGCCGCACCGCCCTGCACCAGGCCTGCATCAACAACAATAACGAGCTGATCGAGCTGCTGGTGAAAGCCGGCGCGCGCACCGATATTTTCGACATTGACGGCATGACCCCGCTGCACCGCGCGATCGAGCGCAGCTATATGGCCGAATTCCTCGACAATTTTGTCGAAAGCCTTGGCGACAAGGCCGACT
>JBBQWK010000043.1:0-9024 GCA_038210695.1 Alphaproteobacteria bacterium | reverse complement strand
ATACTGCCACTCAGGGTATAGCTTACACTTGAAATGACGGTATCCGTGCCCTGCCCCGGCAATTCTGTAACAACATCAGCGGTGCTATCAACAATATAGGTATCGTTTCCGTCGCCGCCGGTCAACGTATCCGCGCCCGCGCCGCCATCAAGGGTGTTGTCGCCGATTGTGCCTGTGATCGTATTGTTAGAAGCGTTGCCCGTGCCGTCGATAGACAGTGAACCCGTCAGGTTCAAAACCTCGATGTTTGGGGACAGCGTGTAGGATACGCTGGAAAAAACAGTATCCGCAGCGCCTTGACCCGCAGCTTCGATCACGACGTCGAGGGTGCTGTCCACCACGTAAACGTCGTCGCCGAGACCGCCCGCCATTGTGTCGTCGCCAATGCCGCCGTTAATGACGTTGCTGCCGCTGTTGCCGGTAATGACGTTGTCGAAGCTGTTGCCGGTGCCGGTAATGTTGCCGGAACCGAGCAGAACAAGATTTTCAACCGTCGTTGCAAGGGTATAGGAAATGCTGGCCTCGACAGTATCGATGCCCTGCCCTGTCACTTCATCCACGACATCCAGCGCGCTATCGACAAAATAGGTGTCGTTGCCGGCACCGCCGCTTAATGTGTCATCGCCCGCGCCACCGTCGAGGGTATTGTTGCCCGCGTTGCCGACGATGCGGTTATCGAGGGCGTTGCCGATGGCGCCGGAATCGTTAAGACCGCTCATGAAGAGGTCTTCGACGTTGACGCCGCGCGTCGACATGTTGAATATCGCGCCGCTGGCAAGATTGACCAATATTGTGTCATGGCCGCCTGTTACCGTTTCGACGATATTGTCGAGGGCATTGTCGACCGCATAGGTATCATCGCCATCGCCGCCGATAAGCTTGTCGGCACCGATGCCGCCGTCGAGAAGGTCAATGCCTGTGCCGCCGGTGAGGGTGTTCACACCGCTGTTGCCGGTCAGGATGACGTCGCCGTCGTGGCCCGTGCCATTGATGTTGGCAGAACCCAGCAGGAAGAGGCGCTCGACCGACAGGCCAAGGGTATAGGTGATGGTGGAATAGACACTGTCCATGCCCATGCCACCCACTTCATTCACCACATCGCCAACGTTATCGACAAAGTAGCTGTCGTTGCCGTCGTTGCCAGTCATGGTATCTGCGCCGACGCCGCCATCCAGCGTATCGTCGCCGTCGCCCTGCGCGAGCGTCGCGCCGAACCCACCGTCGAGAGTGTTGTCCGCAGAGTTGCCGACGAGCGTGTTAGCAACGTCGTTACCTGTAAGGTTGATCGCGACTGTGCCGGTCAGCGTTGCGTTGTCTACACGGCCGCCGGTACCAATAATTTGGCCGCCGCCGAGTGTCAGGTCCAGATCGACAGCGGAGAATACTTTGTCAAAATCGGTCGGCGTTTCACCGCTGACATCAATCCGATCCCCTGCGTTGTCAATAAAGAAAGTATCCCCGCCACCAAGGCCGACCATGGTGTCGGCACCGATTTTACCATCAAGCGTGTTCGCGGCGCTGTTACCGGTAATGACGTTACCGAGCGTGTTGCCAATGCCGGTCGTTCCCGACATCAGCGTCAGATTTTCGACGAAGAGCCCCAGCGAATAGCCCGCGGAGATCGTTGAAATAACGAGGTCAATGCCCGAACCTGCACCGCCAAATTCCGTCACCTGATCTCTTACGTCGTCAACGAGGTAAGTATCATTGCCAAGCCCGCCGAACATCTGGTCGAAGCCAGCGCCGCCATCGATATAGTTGTCTTCGGTCCCGTCCATATATCCAACGGTGCCGTCCCCCACAGCTCTCAAAATATCGTCGCCGCCATTACCGAGGATTGTCTGATTAAGGTCGTTGTCGGTATACGCGTCCGTGCCAGAGCCGCCGACGAATGTATTGGGAGTTGCAGGCATGGGAATCTCCAAAAAAGAGCGTTGTTGAACAGCCGGATTGCGGCTTTGAATTCTGCTTTACAGTGTAGGAATAAATCGGGGGCGATGCATCAAGTTTTGCCGGTCTCGAATATATTGTCGGGGCGGGGAACGTGGGGGTAACTTTATTTCCGTAATTTGAATGTGCGCCGGTTGACTGTTTCGAAGTAGGCTGCGGCCTCGCAATTACCATAGGCCACCGGTATTTTTCCGGCGATAAAGTTGTGCGCGGCGCCGTTCTGCCGTATATTTTGACGCATGAGTGAAAACAACAACAATAACAGCAACAACCGCGGCGCGGAATTGCTGGCGGCCTATGTGGTTGGCGATACGGATGTGCGGCCCTGGGGCTCCTACACCGTGGTTGCCGTCGGCATCAACGGCGACAACGAGGAATTCTGTGAAAAGGAAATCGTCGTCAACCCCGGGCAAATCCTGTCGCTGCAGTCGCATGACCACCGGCGGGAGCACTGGATTGTCCGTCAGGGCGTGCTGACCGTGGTGCTGGACGGCGCGCGGATTGACGTGCCGAAGGGGGAGGATATCCGCATTCCCCTCGGCGGCATCCACTGCATGGCCAACCTTGGCGCGTCCCCCGTGATCGTGAAGGAAATTCAGGCCGGCACCTGCCGGGAGGAAGACATTCGCCGTTATATCGACGCCTACGGCCGCGGCACGGAAGAAGCGAAGGACGAACGCACCATCAAAAGCGTCGAGATTTACCGCCAGATTCTGGCGAAAATCAAGAAAGCCTGAGGGCCCGTTGCGCATCGGCATCGATTTCGGCGGCACAAAAACAGAAATCATCTGCCTTGATGCCCGTAACGGCAAGGAGCTGTACCGCCAGCGCGTGCCGACCCCGCGGGATGATTACGCCGCCACCGTCAAAACATTTAAATCGCTGGTGGAGCAGGCGGAAGCCACGCTCGGCATGACCGGCACCGTCGGCATCGGCATTCCCGGCACCGTGGTGCCGGAAACAGGCCTCATCAAAAATTCAAATTCCGTCTGGTGCAACGGCCAGCCGATGCAGAAAGATACCTCTGTTGCCCTCAACCGCGAAGTGCGCATGGAGAATGATGCGAACTGCTTCGCGGTGTCGGAAGCGACGGATGGCGCAGGTGCAAACAAAGCGCTGGTCTTCGGCGTGATCATCGGCACCGGCTGCGGCGGCGGGCTTGCCGTGAACGGCGCGGCGCACCGCGGCGTCAACAGCATCGGCGGCGAATGGGGGCATAACCCCCTGCCCTATCCGCACCCAGCAATTACCGATTCAAAACCGCTGTTCGATATTTTCGAGCAGGCTCCTGCGACGGCAGATAAATTGCATGATGAATATTTCCAGCCGCTGGCGGTTTCGGAATATCCCGGCCCGCTCTGCTATTGCGGCCGGCGCGGGTGTCTGGAAACATGGATTTCCGGCACCGGATTCAAAAACGATTACCGCCGCGTGACCGGCGTTGAAAAATCAACCCATGATGTGATTGCGGAAGCGGAGCGCGGCGATGCCATTGCCCTTGCCGCGCGGTCGCGCTATGTCGACCGCCTGTCCCGCGCCCTCGCCCAGGTCATCAACATCATGGACCCCGATGCGATTGTCTTGGGCGGCGGTATGAGCAATGTTGCCGCGCTCTACACAGAAGTCCCCGCCCGCTGGGCCCGCTACGTCTTCTCCGACAGCGTCAAAACCCCGCTGCTGAAAGCCCTGCACGGCGATTCATCCGGCGTCCGCGGCGCGGCTTGGTTGTGGGGACGCGGCGCTTAGCCGAAATAGCTCTAATAGCACGGCGCACTATAAAACAAGCCAAAAGCGTGAGAATAAAAAATTGGATTTTTCTATAAACGGAACGACTTTCGAAATTCCATGCAATTGGATACGACAAGCGGGAATATCGCGTATTGATCCACCTAAAACCGATATATACGCATGGAAGCCGGATGCTGAAAATATCCACGCCTCCGTCAATGTAGTGACTATCAGCAGCATTGCCCCGCTAAGAAGGACGCTAGAAGACGGAAATATGTTCCGTGACTACAAAATGATACCCGTCTTAAAGGGACTTGCGACTAACGAAAAGTTGCCCCCAATCGAAGTAAACCGCGAAAACGATGGATACATTTACAAATTATACGATGGCGTCCATCGATATTATGCTGCAGCTGCCTTAGGGTATTCCTACATACCCGTCATAGTAAAAGACTGGAGCTTTGATGACTTCAAAGATTTTTTGGCTGAAGAAACGGCACGCGCCATAAGACTTAAAAACGGACAGTAACTGTATTCCATTAATCCGTCACCTTAAACCTAGACTCATCACTATTGCTCCGGATTTCCGGCACGTACATGGCGTGCAGCTGGTCGGGCATGGCGTGGAAGTCACCGGGGATTTCGGCGCGGAGTTCGTAGCGCAGCAGGTGTTTGCCCTGCTTTAAGTGGTCGATAAAGAAGGCCGCTTTCTGGTCGCGGAATTCTTCATACAGCGGCGTGCGGCTGTCGGTTTCGCGGCCGTCTTTATCAAGGTCAATCGCCTCGCCCGCACCGCTGTTCAGCTCGACTGCTTCCAGCCCTGCGGGTTTATAGTCTTCGGCCAGCAAATATTCGTAGTTGTTTTTGGCATCGACCGTCACTTCAACGCGCACGCGGTCGCCGCTTTTTAAGGCATCGCCTTCCTTCATTTCCGCCCAGTCCTGGTTGTAGCCTTTCAGCAGTGTTTCCTTGGTTGACTGGCGGAAGTATTTGCGCGTCACAAAGACTTCGTTGCCGGCCTTGGTGATCGGTTCCTCTAGCGTGAAGAATTTGGCATAGGCCGCCATATACAATGCGCCCGTGCCCTTCATGCTGACTTTCACTTCATTATCGCCGTCCTTCAACGCATCCGCCGGGAGGTCGACGAGGCGGTTGAAGCTGAAGACATTGCTGCGGTCAACCCTGCCTTCACGCACCACTTTGCCATTCACCGTCACCGTATAACTATAGTCCGGCGTCAGTTCATGCGTGGCCTTCAGGTAGTCGGTAAGGCCGAGGATGGCGATTGCCGTATCGCGGGTGTTTTTCCAGCTGGCGCCGCGGCGGTTGAGCGACATCCATTTAACGGCAGGCTCAAGATATTTGCTGCCGGCATCCATCTGCGCAAGGGCGCTGATGTTGAAGGCTGTCGCCTCCACGCCGCCATCGCTCCAGCGGTAATTGACGCCCGCCTCGCCCCAATGCGCGGTTGCATTGTCTTTATCTTCCTTGATGCCGTTGATGATGTTCTGCGACAGAATTTTCGCGTGTTCCGCATCGCCGCGCTTGTTTTCAGACAAAGCGAACAGCGCGCGGGTGTAGGGATTGAGCTTGTCGCGCATATCCCACAGCCTTGTGCGCTGCTTGTCTTCAAAGGCGCTTTTGCTGCCGGTGTAGGACAGCGCATGCAGCATCCAGGCAAGGTTATCGGGGTTGTTTTCTTCCTGCACCAATTGGTTTTGCAGGAAGGTGACGGCGCGGGACACAACATCGTCCTTCACCTCCACACCCGCCGATTTCGCAAGCGACATGCCCCAGACAACGTAGGACGTCATGAAACGGTCGCTGTCGCCGGTTTTCCACCAGCCCCAGCCGCCATCGCTATGCTGGAAGTCGTACAGGCGTTTAAGGCCATCATCCGTCATCTCTTTCAGGCGCGGCAGCGTTTGGTCGTTGCGGCGTTGCGGGTGGCCTGCCTGTTGACCGACAGGATCGCCGCGGGCTTCCAGCACATCGCTGATATAGGCATCGACGTCTTTATCCGCAATCCCCAATTCCCGCATGGTCTTGCCGACAATCACGGCGGGCAGGAAGCGGCTCATGGTCTGCTCGACGCAGCCATAGGGGTAGTCCGCCAGATACGGCAAGGCATCCAGCAGGTTCGCCGCCAGCGACGGCGAAAGGGAGAGGCGCAGGCTAGTTGATTCCTTGATGCGCTCCTTCGGGATGCTGATATGCAGCACCTGATCGCCGCCGTCCTTCATGGCGAGCGATTGGGCCGTGAATTTTTCAATGCCGTGCGGAATGACGGGATAGGTTTTTTCCATCGCATCCGCCATTTTGCCATTGCTGGCGCGCACGGTCAGCTTGGCCGTGCCGGCATGAGCAGCGGAAACCGCCCAGTCTGCCCGCGCCTGCCCATGTGCCGGCACTTCCAGCGGTCCCTGTTCGCCCTTCACGAATGCGCCGTTCCGGTAGAGGCCGGTGATAACAAGCCCCTCCGCTTTCAATTGCGGCGTCACTGTAATGGCGGCATCCGTCATGTTGTCGATAAGGGCGGAAACATCCGTCAGGTCACGCTCGGTAAAGAAGCGCGGCGCCTGCAGGCGCACCATGAGCGATTTGGATGAGGTGACGTCATGCGTCACGTTGCCGATTGCCGTTTGCGGCGTGTCTGCCCGCGCGGTGAGGCGCCAGGTGGTCAGGCTGTCGGGGAAGACCGCCTTCACGCTTGCCTTGCCATTCGCATCTGTCTTGACGGACGGCAGCCAGATAACGGTCGAACGGAAATCATTCCGCACGCGTTCATCCGGCGCGGCACCGGCACTGCCGGCATCATTTTCTTTGGCGGCATCGGATTTTGAATCCATTACCGACTTGTCTTTCGCTAGTGCCTTTTTCATCGGCATGGCTTCCTCGCGCGCCGCGCTCATCGCGGGGGCGGCGGCAGGGGCGGCCATGCTGTTGCTGGCTATGCCCGATTTCAGCTCGTCCATCGCGCGCATGCCGCCACCAAGCTGGCCGGACTCCTGCATCACGCCCTTCGGCATATCCGCGCCATCACGGCGTTTTTCATTTTCCGCTTCGTCATCCGTCATCAGCGCGCCTTTTTCATTGCGCACCAGTTTGACGTAGGGGCGCTGGTAGAAGCTGGCTTGCGTCTGGACGCTCAAGGTCTTTTTCGTGCCGTAAAAGAACTCGCGGATATCGGGCGCGTATTCGCCTTGAATATAATAGACGGCAGCATCGGTCAGGCCAATCGTCACTTCCGCGCTGACCGGTTTGCCGTCTTTATCCGTCACGGCAATGTCAAAGTTGCCTTCTTCCTGCGGCTGGTAGGTCGCCTTGTCGGACGTCACTTTAACGTCGAGGAATTTTTCTGCCGGCGGCACGATCAGCTGGATATTGGCGGATTTCAGCTGGTAATGGTCACCGCTGACGGCGCTTAAGAAAATATTGGGCATGTATTTGCCGTCGACCGGCAGTTCAACCATTTTCACGCTGCCTTCCATGTGCAGCATGCGCGCATCATAAATATTGTCGCTTTCCGCCGACAGCAGCACGTAAGTATCCGGCTGGTCGGAAACCACCATGGCGCGCAGCGTTTCGCCCGGCGCATAGGTGTCTTTTTCGGTGATGATCTGCAACCCGCCATAGCGGTAGCCGATATTGGTGGAGCTGGATTTGCTGACGAACACATTGGCAGCGCCCGTCACCTCGAGGCCATTGTCAAAGCCGGTGAATTCGACGGCGTAATAGCCGTCTTCCGCAGGCTCGAACTCGAACGTCGCTTCACCCTTGTCATTCGTCTTGACGAATTTGGTCAGCACTTCGGTGCCGTTATAGCCGCCGGCAGTTGTTGTTTTGCCGTCCTGCACTACAGGATCGCGCCACCAGTTGCGCACAATACGCACCTTGCCCTCGACCGCCACAGGGGTTTCATCGGCGGTCATGGTTTTGATGGTGACTTCCGCCTTGTCGCCCGGGCGGTACAGGTTTTGCTTCGGCTCCAGATAGGCGAAGAAGGCGGTGCGCGTGACTTTTATTTCGGACGTCGCGCGAATTTCGCGGCGGCTTTTATCCACCACGCGCGCTTCGACGCGGTATTGCATATCCGCGCCATCCTTCGGCGTATCGATTTTGAAATGCGCCTGGCCTTTGTCATCCGTCTTGATTTTTTCGGTCTTCAGCAGCGAACCGCCGTTGTTGTAGCCGCTGTTCTGCTGGTACATGTCATCATAATACCAGCTGTACTGCCGCCACGGGCGGTAGGTGCGGTAGAGCGGCGAGGCATATACAAGGTATTCAACATCCGCATTGGCCACGGGCCCGCCGAAGTAATATTTGGCGTCAATATCCACGTCCACCGTATCGCCCAGGCGGTAGGCATTGATGCCGGATTTATCATCTTTCTTTTTCGCCGCGACGTTCACGATGAATTCCGGCAGTTTATATTCTTCCAGCCGGAACAGCTGCGTTGTGGCGTAACGGGTGTTGAGGTCGGCGGAATAAACATCCATGCGGTATTCGCCCAGCACGGCTTTGTCGTCCAGCACCATGGTATCGTTGAAGGCGCCGTATTCGTTGGTGGTGTATTTGCCTTCCTTCACTTGCGTGCCCTGCGCGTTGAAAATACGGGCGGTGACGGGCATATTAGCGGGCGTGTTAAAGCCGCCTTCCTGCGACTGGCGCAGCAGGCCCTTGAAGCTGATGGTTTCACCGGGGCGGTAGGCAGGGCGATCGCTGAAGGCGTACAGCCACCATGCACCCTTGTTGTTTTGATAGTTGGGGTAGTAGTTGTTCTGCACAAAAGCCTGCGCGTCGCCTGCGCCCGCGACAGCAAAAATCTGGTGCTGCTGCTGGTATTCCTGCTTGCTGCTGTCTTTCAGCGCCGTTTTAAACAGCCCGTCATCATCCGTCACGCCGTCAATGTAATCCCAGACGGTGCTGTTGGTTTCATCATAATAGCTGTAGGTGAGGCGCACAGGGGTTTTGGGCGCGGGTTTGCCGGTTTTCGCATCCATGGCGAAAAGCAGCGCGGAATCCTTCGCGACCTTTGACACCAGCGCGAGATTGCTGACGAGCACCAGATCATAGCTCGGCACGGCAACGCCGTCTGCCGTGGCCACCATGATATAGGCGCCGGCGGCAAGCTGCCCCGCTTTCGGGTCCGCCGCATCGGAATCATCCGCCTTGCGCCATTCGGCAAGTCCTTTGTATTCGCTATGGGAGATGTGCTTGCCTTCTTCCGCCAGCCTGATGTCTGTCTCCAGTGCCTTGGGGAGTGATTTATAGCGGCCGCTTTCCACCGCGCCGCGCAAAACTTCCTGATAGCTGTTGTAGCCGGACGACTTGTCCGGCTTGGCG
>JBBQWK010000042.1:0-9061 GCA_038210695.1 Alphaproteobacteria bacterium | reverse complement strand
CTTCTCCGGCAACGCCGAGCTGCAGGACGGCGTTATCGCCGGCAAGTTCGACGGCAAGCTGAAAGTCACCGGCCGCCTGACCGTTAAATCCACCGGCCGCATCACCGGCGAAATCGACTACGGCATGCTCGAAGTCGAAGCCGGCGCCCGCATCGAAGGCACGCTGCGCCCGACCGCTGTGGCCGTTGACGCCGCCAGCCTCGTCGAAGTGAAGCGCACGAATGACAACCTCGATGCCATCCTCGACACCGCCAGCACCGAAACTGCGGAATCGACGGACGACCGCGCCAAGGTCTTCCGCCGGTCGGTAGGCTACTAATTTTGATCAGGGGCAACCCAGCTATGGAAACCGCCGGCGGCCTGAATATCCAGGTCTCCGGCGGCGATCCTTATGCCGCTGTGTGCAGCCTGGTGGATGCCGCCTTCATGGGCTTCTACCTGCATGTACGCCGCAACACCAAGCGCATTACCCGCCTGCTGGTCGCCTTCCTGCCGCTGATGATGCTGCTGGTCGGCTCCTGCAAAACCTCCGAAGTTGTTGAAAATATCATCGGTGAACACCGCGTGGCGCAGTTCCGTGCCGCGCTGTTCCCTGATCAGTCCCTTACAGGTGATGCCGATTACCATCCGGCCTCCGGCTATGTCGCCCGCGCCCGCGACTACGTCGAAAATGATCCGGCTTCCCTGATGCGCCTCACGCAGTCGGAAGTCGGCTACCTGTTCGGCAAGCCGACGATGCAGCGCAAAGATGCCGATGCCAAAATCTGGCAGTACAAAACAAAATCCTGCGTTGTTGATTTCTTCTTCTACGACGACAAGGCGATCGGCGGCGATGCGCCGGTGTCCTACGTTGACTTCCGCCTGAAGGCGGATCTCGAGCCAGGCTCCGCCGCGCGCATGGATGGCGTGTCGGAAGGCAGCCAGACAAAATGCATCGAGAAAATCGTCAGCGGCGACAGCTTTGGCTTTAACGGTTAAGCCGTTTTTTCCTTGAATTCACACAAAGCGTAAACGATGCAGTTCTTGCAGTCGGGCGACCGTGCCTTGCAGGTATAGCGCCCGTGCAAAATCAGCCAGGTATGCGCATGCAGCATGTATTTATCCGGCACAACCTTGACCAGTTTATCTTCCACCGCTTCCACCGTTTTTCCGCGGGCGAGGCCGGTGCGGTTGGAGACGCGGAAAATATGCGTATCGACCGCCATGGTCGGTTGCTTGAAGTAAACATTCAGCACCACATTCGCCGTCTTGCGGCCGACGCCGGGCAGCTTGACCAGCTCATCCCGCGTTTGCGGCACTTCGCCCTTATGCTGGTCAATCAACAGTTGCGAGAGGGCGATGACGTTTTTCGCCTTGCCGTTATAAAGGCCGATGGTTTTGATGTGCTCTTTCAAACCCGCTTCGCCCAGCTTCACCATGGCGGCGGGGTTTTTAACTTTTTTAAACAGTGCTTTGGTCGCCTTGTTGACGCCAACGTCGGTCGACTGCGCGGACAGCACAACGGCCACCAGCAGCTGGTAGGCGTTGCCATACTCCAACTCGCCCTTGGGCTCCGGTGTCTGGCGCTCCAAGCGCGCAAAAAATTCTTCGGTGTCTGCGGGTTTCATGCCTTGGTTTTAGAAGCTTCGCGAGGCGCAATCAAGTGCGGATAATACCCTCGAGCGCGCGGGCGCTTTCGCTGGCGGGGAATACGCTTGCATCCACTTCGTTGCCGGGCAGGTGCAAATGCTCCGTCAATATCGCTTTCGCCACCTGCCGCAAATCCGTCGTCGGGCGCAGGTCCCGGTTCTGGTACAGCTGCGTCTGGTCAAGGCCGGGCCAGCGGGCATAAACCTTGCCGCCATTTACCGCGCCACCCAAAAGGAAGGCGCAGGATGCCGTGCCGTGGTCGGTGCCGCCGGTGCCGTTCTGCGCCACCGTGCGGCCAAATTCGGTCGCCGCCAGCACCACGGTTTTTTTCCAGTGCTCGCCCAGCGATTCCTTCAGCGCGCCAAAGCCCGCATCAAGCGCCGCGAAGTTATTCGCCAGCACGCCGGCCTCCGTGCCCTGCTGCGCATGGGTATCCCAGCCGCCAAGCTCGATGGTGGCAATGCGCGGGCCGGCAGGATCGGACAGAATTTTGCCGACGGCCTGCACCGTCGTCTGCATCTGCTCCTTGCCGCGAAGTCCGCCGCCATTGCCCAGCTTGCGCACGCCCTGCTTGCCCATCTCGCCGCCGCCCAGCGCATCATCGGCAATGCCATGCACGTCCACCGCCTGCGTCAGCGCGGTATGCAGCATGGCATCATGCTGGTAGAGCCGCTCCAGCGATAAAATCATTGCATCATCCGGCAGGCCTTGCGCCGAAGGGGCCCAGGTGCCGACAGGCGTTGCGCCCTGCAGCGATAGCGGGATGGTCTGGCCCACAGCCAGCCCTAAACTTTCATGGCGCGGGCCATATAGCGTCAGCGCGCGGTTCAGCCAGCCGTCATTCAAGCCATGCGGCAGGGTCGCGCCCGATTCCAGCACGTTCTGCGCATCGAAGTGGGAACGCTCGCGGTAGGGCGTCGACACCGCTTGAATCGCCGCGGCCTCCCCGCTGGCAAACATGCTCGTGAAATTCGCGAAGCTTTTATGCGCGCCAAAAAAATTATCCAGCTTCGTGAAGGCGGAAGCGGGCAGGGCGATGCCGTTGCGGGCGGTGGTGTAAGCGTGGTCACCATAAGGCGGTATCGCGTTCAACCCGTCCATCGCGCCGCGCAGAATCACAAAAACAAACCGCTCCTCCACGGGCGCATCGGCAAAAGCAACGCGGATGCCGGAGAACATTGTGCCAGCAGCCATGCAGCCCGCGCCCAGCAACAGTTTCCGGCGAGAGATTAATAAGTCATCCATTGTCATCTCCTCTGGAATTCGGGGCTGGCGAACAGCAGCGTCAGCGCATCTGCGGCGCTGCCCGCATGCGCGACGGCGAATTTTGTTTCTGCCGAGGCGACCGGGCCAATTGTCTGCGCCAGCAGCACATTGGGATCGGTCTTGGTGTAGATGCCGCGGGCGATAAGTTTCGCAAGATCGATGCGCTGCAGCAGCGCTTCCGCCCCGATCCAGTCTTTCGCCTTATCACTCCAGCCGGCGGGAGAGCCGGCGGTGAAGGGTACCTGCCCCAAAGTTTTATACGCGCCGATCAGCTGCACATCGCCCGCATCCACATCGCCTGCGCGAATAAGGGAGAGAATATAATCATTAGGCGTCTTCATTTTCGGCAGCGGATCGAGCCATACTTCTTCCATGGAAAGGATGGTCTTGTAGACGACCATCAAATTGCCGTTGGAGCGCATAAAGGCGCTGGCGATCTTGCTGACCACCATGGGTGACGGTTCATCCGCTACAAAATGCCGCGCCAGCTTGGTCGCGATGAATTTGGCAGTGGCGGGGTGCGTGGCAAAGGCATGCAGCGCCGATAAAACTTCCCCCTCGCCATTTTCGCGATAGGTCTGGCCGAGCAATACTTTATCGCCGGGCTCGTGGATCATGCGGGCAAAGAAAAAGCCGCTGCCATCACCGCGGCCCTGCGCATCCACCGTCCAGCCGGTCAGCATCTTGGCGAATTCCGTCACGTCCGCCTGCGTGTATCCGCTGCCGACGCCAAGGGTATGCAGCTCCATGATCTCACGGGCGAGGTTTTCATTGAGGCCCTTGTCTTTCATTCGGCCGCCCGGGGAATCGGGGCCGACGGAGCGCACGTTATCAAGGTATATCTGCATCGCCGGATGCCGTGTCGAGGCGACGAGCAGGCTTTCAAAACTGCCAAGGATGTTCGGGCGAATGGCGTCGCGCTCGAAGGCGGCGACCAGCGGCATATCCTGCTGCTTGATCGCGGAGACAGTGAAGTGGTTGCTCCAAAAATGCACAAGGCGTTCGAAGAACGGCGCGTCGCTTAAAGCTGCAACACGGGTGCGGATGGCGACTTCGCGGATATAGCCGTCGCGCATGCCGCGCATCAATTCCTTCGCCGCCATTTTGGCGTCGGGGTCGTTGTTCTCCTTGAAGGCTTTTTTATCGGCCTTTTTTTTCTGCATCAGGTCGCGGTAATTTTCCACCGTCTCCTGCGCGCGCGGCAGCTTGTCCATCTCGGCATTGCGCGCATAGCGCGGGTTCAGCTGTGCCACCAGCCAGCCGATATAATCGGTGGAGATATGCTCAAGGTCACCCTCCCGCGCGCCGAAGCCGAAGCGGTTGGCAGCAATGAAACTTTCGGGTGTGGCAGCCATGCTGAATTACCAATGCTGAGAGAAGAGGACGATATCTATTATACGCGCTGCAGGTTAAAACCCTGCGACGCTGGCTTAAGCCAGATATTTCCGTGAGATATCAAAGGTTAGTTCGACGACCGCAGCCTGCTGGCGATGAGCTTGATGCCCTGAAAGCCGGCACCCGCAAGTATGCCGACGGTAGCGCCTGTTATTACCGGTGTTGCCTCATTCGCGCCCGCGTCCTGCGCGAGCATGGTGATGATGCCAAGACCCGTGCCCCATTTCGCGCCGCGCCATGCCATGCCCGGCACGCCAAGCGCCTTCACGTTCAGGAAGCCGAGCGCCATGCGCAGCGCCTTTATCATGGCCCCAATCATCATCGTCGTCTTACGCATGATAAAGGCAAAAATCATCATCGGCGGGCCAAGCGCGGCGGCGCCGGCAACCATGCCGTAGATCAGACTATGCTGGTTGTAATAGAGTGGGCCGAAGATGGCGCCGATGATGGCACCAAAGCACAGCCAGGTGCGCGGGTCGCCTGCTTCCGGATGCGAAAAATCCCAATTGCCGCCGCTCATGCGGCCGGCCGCCTCATTGCGGCGTTGCTCGGCGACCGCGAGGGTATAATAATACATGAATTTATGGGCCGAATCTTTGAAGCCGTCGTTTGACATCGCGCGTGTCGCTCCTGAATTTTTAAAAATCGCCCCTTCTTTCAGTCTAGCGCGGGGGCTGTATTTTTCCAGCGGTTATTTTGCCACTATGCCTTTTTAATGAGGCCATCCAAGGGCTTAACATCTGCGCTATTAGCAAAAACATCACGCTCGATATCGGCCAGCGGCAGGCCGAGATGGTCGCGCAGGATGGACTTGGCGACGGCGCGTAAATCCGTCGTCGGCCGCAAATCGCGCCCGTCCTGTTGCTGCGTTTTATCAAGGCCCGGCCATTCGCCATAGACTTTGCCGCCATTGATCGCGCCCCCCAGCAGGAAGGCGCAGGAGGCCGTGCCATGGTCGGTGCCGCCGGTGCCGTTCTGCGCCACCGTACGGCCGAATTCGGTCGCCGCCAGAATGACGGTATTTTTCCAGTGCTCGCCCAAAGATTCTTTAAGGCCTTCAAAGGCGGCATTGAGGGAGTCGATGTGAATCGCAAACATGCCGTGGTCGGTGCCCTGTTCCGAATGCGTATCCCAGCCGCACTGCTCGATGGTTGCAATACGCGGGCCCTTGGGGTCGGCCATAATTTTGCCGACGGCGCGCATGGTGAGGCCCATCGTCGCCTTGTTCGGCACCAGTTTAATATCATCGCCGTCGGAGAATTTTTGCGGGTCGAGCTTGACGCCATCAACGCTGTAATCGCGGGAGCCTTCCGGCAATCCCGTCGCGCCGCCCATGGCGGTCCTGGCAATGCCGTGCACATCGACGACTTCGACGAAGGCGGTATGGAACAGCATATCGTTTTGGTACAGCTTGTCGAAGGCCAGCAGCATCTGGCTGTCCGGCAGTCCTTGTGCGGAAGGTGCCCAGGTACTGACCGGATAAGTCCCCTGCAGCGCCAATGGCACGGCCTGCCCGACGGAGAGCGCAAAACCATCCGGCCGTGAATGATAAAGCCCCAGCACGCGGTTCAGCCAGCCATCCTGCAACCGGTTCGGCTGCGCCGCGCCAGATTCCAGCACGTTCTGCGCATCAAAGTGCGAACGGTCGCGATAGGGCGTGCTGACCGCATGAATCGCCGCGGCGTCGCCACCCTTGAACATCTCCGCAAAGGCGGCAAGGTTGCGGTGCGCGGCAAAAAAATCATTGAGGGGCGTGTATGCGGCCGGCGGCAGGTCTATGCCGTTGCGGTTGGCGATATAGTTTTTGTCGCCATAGGGCGGGATGGCGGAGAGCCCGTCCATCGCGCCGCGCAGGATGTAGAAAATAAAGCGTTGTTCGATCGGCGCGTCGGCAAAAGCGACGCTGACATTCGGCAGCAGCGCCGCGCCGGTCAAAAGGCCGGCGGCGGTCAGGAATTTGCGGCGGGGGATGATGATGTTTTTCATGTCTACCGCCGCTGGAATTCGGGGCTGGCCAGCAGCAGCGCCAGCGCTTCCTGCTTGCTGCCGGCTTTGGTGACGGCATTGCGCGTGGTATCCGTCGCGACGGGGCCGATGCTGCTGTCCAGCACGGCGGAGGGGTCCAGGCCTGTGTAGGTTGCGGCGGCAACGGTCTGCGCAAGGTCCATGCGCTGCAGCAATGCTTCCGCGCTGATCCAGTCTTTCGCCTTGTCGCTCCAGCCGGCGGGGGAGGGGGCTGAAAAGGGCATCTGCTCCAGCGTGTGATAGGCGTTCAACAACTTGCCATCTTCCGACTTCATGCCGGTGAGGCGTATGATGGAGATGATAAATTCATTCGGCGTCTTTACCTTCGGCAACGGTGCCTGCCAGATCTCGTCAAGCGCCAGCAGTGTTTTATAAACGGGAATCAGTTCACCCTTTGACAGCGCAAAGCTTTGCGCCAGCGCATCCACGGCGCTGTCCGGCGGCGTGTCGCTGATAAAATGCCGCGCCAGCTTGGTGGCAATAAACCGCGCGGTTTTTGGGTGGTGCGCCAGCTTGTGTAGTGCGGCGAGGGCTTCCTTCTGACCGTCTTCGTGATAGACCTGCCCCAGCAGCGTCTTGTCGCCGGGCTCATGCATGGCGGGCGCGAAGTTCAGCACCCAGTTGTCCGCCTCCGCGCCAGTGGATTCAATACCCCAGCCGGTCAGCATTTTGGCAAATTCGGTGACGTCGGCCTGCGCATAGCCGCCATCAACGCCTAGCGTATGCAGCTCCATGATTTCGCGGGCGAGGTTTTCGTTAAGGCCTTTTTTATATTGCACGCCGTTTGCGGTCTTGGGGCCGACGGACTGGAAGTTATCAAGGTATATCTGCATCGCCGGGCTTTTTGTCACGGCGACCAGCATGTCTTCGAAGCTGCCCATGATGTGCGGGCGGATGCAGTCGCGCTCGAAGGTCACGACCAGCGGCACATCCCCCCACTTGCGGGCGGAGACGGTGAAATGGTTGCTCCAGAAATGCACCAGCCGCTCGAAGAACGGCGTTGCGCTCTGCGCCGCCACATCCATGCGCACGGCAATTTCCTGCACGTAGCGGTCAAGCATTTTTTGCCGCGTCTGCTGCAGCATGTCGATCACATCGGCGTCGTTCTTGGTGTCTTCGTGAATGAATGCCTTGTGGCTCAAAATATTGCGGAACGGCGCCAGCGTTTCAATCGTCTGCGACAGGTTGTCGAGCGCGGCATTGGCGGCCAATTCGGGCTCCAGCTGCGCCGTCAGCCAGCCGCGCGGATCATCGCCGATGGTGGCAAGGTCATCATGCCGCGCGCCAAAACCGAAACGGCTGGCGGCAATAAAAGCATTGATGGAAGCATTCGCGGCCACGGGCGGGGCTTATCCTTTTGAAATACAAGGGCTTCTGAACGTAGTTGAATTCAAAAGATAATTTGGCATCGAATTGCCCTGGGCAGGAGTTGGGCAGACTAAAGGAGACAGGGCAGTTGTTTTCTACCGTAGAATGTAGCTCCGAGTCCGTCAATCTTAGCGAATTCGCTACTTAGCGCAACCACGGAGGGGTGCGCTTCCCTATTCAGCCTCCTTTTCTTAAACGGGCGGCCATGTGCCGCCGCCCACAAATTCGCAATAAAGTGAACGCCGACTGCGCGGCTGCGCAGTCGGCGTTCGGAGCCTTTCCCCTTTTTACGCTGCGGGGCGAAGCAACGCGGGCAACCAGCCAGTGCCGATAATCTGGCGTTCCGCTTCCTTGGCGAGGTCGCCTTTTTTGAGCTTCTCCCATGCGGCTGCTGGCGGCTGTCCCTTGGCTTCCTGTATGTAGGCAAGGATTTGAGGCTTGCTGACGCGGCTGAAATAATTCTCCGCATCAGGCGTGAACCACGATTTCATATCTAGGCTCATGGCTGTAGCCAGCTTGCCCGCGTATGCCCGTCGGCGAGACGGGGGTAGTAACCGCAAGGGCGCATGACCGGGAGGGGTATCTCCCAGCCCTTCAGGGCCAGAGCGAAGCGGAGGGCTGCACAAGCCTCATGCTTGGCCTGTGAAATAGGCGGGGCGCGGAAGCCTGGGGAAACCCGGTCAGGCGGCGCAGCTTCCCTCACGGGCGCGAGGGGCGAAGTCCCTTAGAACTCCCTTGCCTCCTGCTTGCGGAAGGGATCGTTACCCACAAGGGGCCGAGACACCGGCACGGTGGCTCGGTGAGCGCGCCGAAGCGAAGCGAGAGGTCGCGAGTAGAGCGCGGTCCACGAAGTGGATTCGGCCCAGTTCTTCTGACCATTGGCTTTTGCACCGACATGGTGTAACGTGGTGAAGACCTGCCACAATGAAGAAAACAAAGTCGCAGTCATCCGAGTCTGGAGGAACAAAGGTCTCCGTGCGCGCTTCGGTTACCTTTCCGGAAGACACCTACACAGCCATGGAGGCAGTCGCCAAAGAGAAAAAAGTTTCTTTGGCATGGGTGGTAAGGGAAGCAGCGGAACAATATTTAGCAGCGAAATGGCCGTTGTTCGGCGCAAAACCGTGATGGCCAAGATATCCGGAGTGAGCAGTTGGAGTTAACTAGGGGAGCGCAATAAGTGGCAAAACCACTTCGTTTTATCGATCTCTTCGCCGGGCTCGGCGGTTTCCATGTAGCGTTGGAATCCCTAGGTCATAAATGCGTGTTCGCTTGCGAAATCAATGAAGGATTAGCATCCCTCTACGAGAAAAATTTTGGCATTCGACCCCACGGCGATATCCGCACACTTGATATCGACAAGATCCCTGCACACGACATT
>JBBQWK010000041.1:0-9376 GCA_038210695.1 Alphaproteobacteria bacterium | reverse complement strand
ACACATCTTCCGTCGAAACGTTCCCTGTTGCCCCCTGCGCATAGGGGCAGCCGCCAAGGCCGGCGGCGGCGCTGTCGACCACGGCAACCCCCTCTTCCAGCGCGACAAGAATATTGGCCAGCGCCTGCCCGTAGGTGTCGTGGAAATGGACGGCGGCGGCCTCAACCGGCACTTCCGCGCGCACGGCTTGCAGCATCGCCCGTGTTTTCACCGGCGTGCCCGTGCCGATGGTATCGCCGAGCGAAATCTCGTAGCAGCCCATATCAAACAGCGCTTTTGCGGTTTTTACCACAGCTGCAGGCGAAATTTCCCCCTCATAGGGGCAGCCCAGAACGCAGGAAACATAGCCCCGCACCTTGATGCCATGCGCTTTCGCCGCGGCAATCACGGGCTTAAACCGCTCAAGGCTTTCGGCAATGCTGCAGTTGATATTCTTCTGGCTGAAACTTTCGGAGGCTGCGGCAAAGACGGCAATTTCCGTCGCGCCCGCGGCAATTGCCGCCTCCATGCCCTTGTCATTCGGCACCAGAACGGGGTAGCTGACGCCTTCTTTCTTGCGAATAGCTCGCAACACCTCGCCGCTATCGGCCATCTGCGGCACCCATTTGGGGGAGACGAAAGCCCCCGCCTCTATCGTCTGCAGCCCGCTGTCAGACAGCATGTCGATAAAGGCGATTTTTGCGGCCAGCGGCACGATGGCTTTCTCGTTCTGCAGCCCGTCGCGCGGGCCGACTTCGACGATGCGGACATGGGAGGGATACATGGATTTTACGCCTTCAGCTGAGGTTCTTGAGCTTGTCGATATAGTCTTTTATACGGGCGACGCCAGCCTTGCCGCCAGCCTCGTCCCAATAGAAATGCAGGAAACTGTCCCGCGATTCAATCTCGAAAAAGCCGCGCGGCAGGTCGTCATCATCCGTAATGGCGGCAATGGCGCTGAAGCTTTCCGGCGTGGTGGAGCCGTCAAGCTGGCGGAAAGTCCAGCCCGGCGCGAAGCCTTGCGTCATATCGCCGGGGCGACGCAGCAGCGCCCAGGAGGCTTTCGCCCAGATACGCTCCGGAAAGTAATAATGCGCGCAAGGCCCGCGCCGCAGCATCCCGCCGGCGTCCATATCCGGCATATCGCGCTCGATATCTTCTACCATGAACCCTGCCGCCAACGCGGCTTCACGGGCTTTGGCTTGCGCGCGGGCGCTGACAGGCCTGGCTTTTTTTGCGGCTTTAAAGCGGCCGGGGCGGCGGATGCGTTTCATCACCTGAAACAGCGCAATGCCCTGCATCACGATGACAGCGGCGATGACAAAGCCGCGCACTTCCAGCGGAATGAACGAGAAATAAAACCCGATGGACTGGATATGATCCAATAACGCCTACTTTGTCTTAGCCGGTTTCAGGCTGTTTCAGGCCCGTTTCACGCCGTTTTCAGCGAAATCAGCTCGTATTTTTCATTTACCTGATCGCCGACGCCGGCGTGGATTTTCTCCACAATGCCGTCTGCGGGGGCGGTGATGGTGTGCTCCATCTTCATGGCTTCCACAATCACCAGCGGCTGGCCTTTTTTGACGGCAGCGCCAAGCGCGACGCGCACGGCCACAACCTTGCCCGGCATGGGCGCGGTCAACTTGCCGCGGCCTTCGTCCTCGCCTGCGTCATAGCTTAAGGGGTCAAGATAGGTGAGATGATCTTCCTGCCCGTGGTGCAACAGCACCAGCGCGCGGCCATCGCGCAGCATGACGGCGTTATGCAGGCGGCCGTCGATTTTGGCATCGAAGCTCATGTCGTAAATGCTGGGCTCGAAGAACGCGGCCATCACCGGCCCGTCGGGCAGGGTCAGCACGGGATGCGCAAAACCTTTGGCGTTCGACACTCTGACGGCAACGGTCTTATCACCGCTGGTGAATGTGAAGACTTCATCCGCCGCCCCGGCAATGCGCCAGGCCGAAATGTCATTCCAGGGGGAGGAGGCATCTACGGCGGGCAGCGGCTTTTCACGTTCTTTCAACAGGCCGAGAACGGCCAGCGCCAGCGTGAGGTTGGACGGCGCTGCTTTCGGCGGCAGCAGTTCTTTTTCATGGGTTGCGATGAAATGCGTGCCGACGCCGCCCTTTTTGAAATCCGCGTTATCCAGCAAGGTGCGCAGGAAGACAAGGTTGGTCTTCGGCCCCGTAATCAGCGTGTCATCCAGCGCACGCTTGAGGTTGGCAATGCAGCTCTCGCGCGTCGTGCCATGAGCAATAATTTTTGCAATCATCGGGTCGTAGTGGATGGAGATAAGATCTCCCTCCACCATCGGCGCTTCGCGCACGCCGGTATCGACGCGCACGACATCGGATTCCATGGGGAAGCGGAGGAATTTTAACTGCCCTGCGCCCGGCAAAAAGTTGTTATTGGGGTCTTCCGCATATAGGCGCACTTCCATGGCGTGGCCGTCAATCTTCAAATCAGCTTGTGTAAAGGGCAGGTTTTTGCCGTTCGCCACGTGAATTTGCAATTCGACCAGATCCAGGCCGGTGATGTATTCCGTCACCGGATGTTCCACCTGCAGGCGGGTGTTCATTTCCATGAAGTAGAAATTTTCTTTTGCATCCAGCAAAAATTCAACCGTGCCGGCGCCGACGTAATTGATGGCCTTGGCGGCGGCAACCGCCGCATTGCCCATCTTCTCCCGCGTTGCCTGCGACATGCCGGGCGCGGGCGCTTCCTCGATCACCTTCTGGTGGCGGCGCTGGACGGAGCAGTCGCGCTCGAACAGGTAAACGGTATTGCCTGCCTTGTCGGCAAAGACCTGAATTTCAACGTGGCGCGGGGAGACAAGGTATTTTTCGATCAGGATATGGTCATCATTGAAGGCGGCTTTCGCCTCCCGCTTTGCGCCCTGCAGCTGTTCGGAAAAATCTGCGGCGCTTTCAACCACGCGCATGCCCTTGCCGCCGCCGCCGGCGGAGGCCTTGATGAGCACGGGGAAGCCGATTTTGCCGGCTTCTTCGCTTAAGAATTTTTCATCCTGCTTGTCGCCATGATAGCCCGGCACCAGCGGCACCTTCGCTTTTTCCATCAGCGCCTTGGCTTCGGACTTGCCGCCCATGGCCAGAATGGCGGAGGCCGGAGGGCCGATGAAAATCATTCCCGCCTTTTCCACGGCTTCGGCGAATTCTTCATTCTCCGACAAAAAACCATAGCCGGGGTGGATGGCGTCAACTTTCGCCGCTTTCGCGACTTCGAGGATTTTGGGGATATTCAGGTAGCTTTCACGCGCGGCGGCGGGCCCCAGCAGAAAGGCTTCATCGGCCATTTCTACATGCAAAGCCTTCGCATCTGCCTCGGAATAAACCGCCACCGTCTGGATGCCGAGTTTCCGGCAGCTGCGCATGACGCGGCAGGCAATTTCGCCGCGGTTGGCGATGAGGATTTTCTGAATGGTCACCGGTCGGCCCCGTCCTTATATAGTTGTGAAACACGACTATAAGGCCATTGCCCCGTTAGTTCAACGGGCGCAGGTCGCAAGTCACATTTTCATAAGGTTAAATCTTGAGCGGCGTGATGCGCTGCCGCAAACGCTCGGCAAGGTTTTTCGGCGCTTCGTCCTTGCGGTGCAGTTCCGTGGTGCCGAGCGCTTTTTTCGCGCCGATATCGCGCTCCGGTTTTTCAGACAGCCATTTGCTGTTCACGCTATCGCGCACAGCAACCCATGACGAACCGCTGGTGTCAATTTCGGCTTTCTGCGTGCCGAATTTCATCGTGCCGCTTTCGATGGCGTTATTGAGGATGCGCGCCGCAAGGTAAAAATCCTGCGACTGCACCGGCGATTCAAGCGCGATTTCCTGCAGCTTGATCAGCTTTTCAATGACGATTTCCTGGAGCGTCATGCCTTCCCGCTCCGCCCAGCGGTGCATGCCCTGCAGGTTGGAAAATTTGCTGTAGATGCCTGATTCCATCTCGAAGGTATCGGCATGCTTTTGCGCAATCGCCAGCACATCTTCTTTTGACAGCGACATGAAATCGATGTTCTTCGGATTGATCGCAATGGCATCGAGCGACATAGCGGTCAGATGCGTCACATCTTTCGTCATCAACATGCCATCGCTGCGGCTGTCTGCCAGCGCCACAATATCTGCCTTGTCGAAAATGCCCAGCTGCAACCCGCGCAGCGCGGCAAAGGTATCTGCTGCATGTTCATTGTATTGGGTGGAACGGCTGCCCGTACTGGCATGCGCTGCCGGCACCACAAAATGGCCAAGCTCGTGCAGAAAACTATACCAGGCGCTTTTATGCGCGTTGCCGGGGAAAGACCCGTGATCCGCCTCCCGCCCCAGCGGCAGGGCGATCAAGCGGTGGCCGTTGCTTTCACGCGCCACTGTAATGTGCTGGTCTTTGTAATCGAGCAGCGATTCATACTGGATCTGGTTCTGTCCCGCTTTCACCGCCCAGGCATACAGCTGCTCTTCCGCATCGGGCGCAGTGGTGTCGATAAAGGTGATGTTTTTGGTTTCGTCGGGGAAATCGCGGCGCGCCTGATCAACGGCCTTTGCCAAATCAAAGACCGGCGTATCGGTTTTATTATCCAGCACCTGTTCCGCCATGCTGCCTATTATAATGGGCAAATATTAAACAAGACATAACCCGTTAAGCGGTTGAAGCCGCTGGTAAAAGTCGATTTTTAACCGAATGTTCAAGCAAAACGTGCATAATAGGGGCGTTTTCAACGGGATTGAATATGGCGCAAGAGCTGATCTGGACGGAAGACGTCGGAGGATACCGTTTTGATATGGCGGCGGAGACTCGCGTCCTTTTCAATGATTACCCGCAGCTGGACGGCAACAGCTTTTTCGTCTCGACCCATGACCCCCTCAATGTTCATGGCAATACTCACGGGCTGCCGAAGGGCTACCTGCCGCTGCTGCCGAACTACGTCGCGAATTGCATTCAGGATTCAATCGAGAGTTTTACCTCCAAGGCTTACTGGCGCAAAGTGCCGGACGGGCCGAATGATGCGTTTGACCTGAACGTCGTCGTCCTCATCCCGACGCTGCAGTCCGATTTACCGGAGCGCGAAAGGGAACGGCACTTCCGCGATTTCTTCGTCCTCAACCATGAAGCCGGCCACCTGCTGCTGCCGTGGTCGATCGAGGACAATCTTAAACCCTACCCTTTCTCCGAATGTCTCGCGGATGCTTTCGCCACCATCCGCGCCATCCAGAAGTTCGGCGCCGATGACCCGATTTTTGCCAAGCTGTCCGCCAGCCGCTCGCTCGCCTTTATCGCCAGCGGCGATTACAAGCACCTGACCAGCCCCGTGACCGCTGCCATCATGGCGGATGCGCAAACCCGCGATTTCAGCAATCTAACGCCGGATGAAACGCTGCGCCTTGCCAAGGGCTATGCCATGGCCTTTACGCCCGTCCAGTCGGAGCTGAACCGCGCGATAACTGATTATTCCGCCGTTGCCGCCTATGTGAAGCAGACGCCCGACTTTGATAAAATGCGCCTGCTGCACCTGACCGCCACCAGCTGCCTTGCCACGGCGAACCAGTTTTCCTTTATGCTCGGCGCCACATCCTTCCAGCCGCTGCTGCACCCGCAGGGCGCCCTGCTGAAGGAAGAGAAAATGATTTTGTCGCCGCACGACCGCGACCAGCTGATTGATGTGTTCGCGGCCCGCGCGCGTGATTTCCGGCTGCATAATTTTGCAGCACAGCTGGAAGAAAACAAATCCGGCATGCTGCCGCCAAAAACGCAAAAAGCGCTGCCCTACAAGGCAACGCCTTTGCTGAATGGCCCGAAAGCTTAAGTCAGCTTCGCCAGCATCCCTTTCGGAATTTCAATCACATATTCATCCGCGCCCACGCGGCCCTCAAGCGCCTTCAGCGCCTCGGCGGAGAGTTTTTTGCCGATGATGACGTAGGAGTTATTGTCGGTTTCAAAAACCGCAGGGCAAGCCTGGCAGGTGGTGCAGACGAATTCTGCGGGGGTGATATCTTTCAGTTTCATGATTTTGAGTCGCTCCTTAAAACCGCCGGTATTTCCTGTTATCGGCCAAGTGTACCGCCGGCGAAATATAGCGCAGGCTTGAGCGCATTTTTATTCCACTGTTAAGAAATTATCACTTAACATTATGTCCATTCCTGATGTTTTCATGCGTAAAACTTTACAGTTTATAAACAAAGTTGCATGATTTGCGTAATCCCGCGCAACCTTTAGGAGTCAAATACAATGACATTGAAGAGCAACGCCCCCCTGCCCGAGTTCAACGGCAAGCAATCCCTGCGCGAGATTTTCAACCACGAGGTGCAGAAAGCGACGGAAGATTTCCCGCAGCTGAAAGGCCGCTTCCTGTTCATCAACCTGCCGGATGCCGACACCGTCATTTCCGTCGACCCCGCGAAGGTATCCTTGCGCCATGGCGAACTGCAGCAGATCGCCAACAGCGTTGCCGCCACGGCGGAAAAAGCCGGCTCCTCCCTCGCCACCAAAATTCCCAACACCGGCCTCAGCGTGATGGCCTATACGCCCCTGCCCTTCAAAATGTTCACCGGCCGCGACCAGTCGGATGTGATGGAGAGCATGGCGGTCTTCGACCATGAACTCGGCCACCTTGTGGTCGAGGGCGCGTTCTTTTCGAAAGATTCCTGCTACCGCGAAACCGCGGCGGATACCTTTGCCGTCCTCCGCCACATCCAGCGCTACGGCGATGAAAGCCGCGCGATTGAAAAAGCCGGCTGGCGCCGCGCCTTTGACTTTATCATGTCCGGCGACCGCGGCCACTTCACGACGCTGGCGATTGACGAGCTGGCGCAGTTGAAAGACAAACTTGATATCAAAGCCATGACGCCCGACCAGACCATCAAGCTGGCGCAGCGCCTGTCGCTGGAGCATACGCCGCACTTTGACGCGACCGACACCATCTCCGCCGCCTTCCGCCCCGTGCGTCAGGCGTTGCAGCAGTCGGAAAATATCGAAACCGCGCTGAAAGTGCTGGCCGATATCGCCCTTGCTTCCGACAACGCCTATTACACCTTTAAAATTGGCGCCCACGTCCTCGCCCCGTTCCTGAACGGCGAAGTGCAGAACGGCCAAGGGGAGAAAATGGCGCTGAAGGGCGACTATTGGGATAATGTCCGCGACCAGATCCGCGATAAATCCGCCAGCCTGAAAAAAGACGGCTTGCTGTTCGGCATGCCCCTCAAAGGGGATATAAAGGGCGAAGTAAAAGACAACATCGTCAACTTCCCGAAACCGCCGGCAGACCCGCGCTTCGAGCAGTTCAAGAAGCGCCTGCTGTAATGGCAGAACCGGCACCCAAACCCGCCCTGAACCTTCGTGACATTTTTAATGCCGCGGTCGGGGAGGCGCATGCCGCCTTCCCCGGCCTCAAGGGCAAGTTTGCGGTGCTGAACCTGCCGGACATGACGATACATGGCAGCATGACGGAGGAAGGCACACAGCTCGGCTCCAAAAAGGAGATCGAGGATTTTGTGACGCTGGCAGCCGCCAACAGCAAAAAGCTCAACTCTTCCATCGCCAAGCGTCAGGCCGAAGCCCGCGTGATTGTCTATAACCCGACCGCGCATTCGGAGCGGCTGTTCACCACGCAGGCGCAGCCGAAGGAAATGGCGGTCTATGCCGAATTCGACCATGAACTCGGCCACCTGCTGATTGCCGACGCCCTCAAAAACGCCACGCTGTCCGAAAGCCTGTATTCCGAAGCCGCGGCGGATACCTATGCCGTTATCCGCAATATCCAGCGGTTCGGCGATAAGGCGGCGGGCGCAAGCGTTGTGTCATGGCAGCGCGCGGTATCGTTTATCGAGCGCGGCAGCCAGTCGCACTTTACATCCTTCACGCTGGATGAATTCGCCAAGGTGCAGGAGAAGATTGATTTCAAGGCGTTGACGCCCGATGAAAGCCTCCACCTCGCCCGCCGCTTCGCGCTCGAGCATACGCCGCATGAAAGCCTGATGCGTAGTTTAATGACCGCCTTCCAGCCCTACCGCGACGCGCTGAAAGCCAACCCCGCCGACCGCGTGGACGCGCTGAAAGTACTGGCGGAAATTGCGCTGGGGGACGACACCGGCTATTACACCTTTAAACTTGGCGCGAAAATGCTGGAGCCCTATTTGAAGGGCAACGTCACCATCGGCGGCCAGCGCCTGAAACTGGAAGGCCCCTATTGGGACGCCAAACGCCGCGCCTTTGCCCTCCGCAGCCTGCAGGTGGAAAAAGAAGACATCCTCGCCGGCTTCCCCTTAAAAAACAAAACCCCCGCGAACAACAACGGCTTCACCAGCCTGAAACCCGCCGACGCCCCGCCCACCCCCGCACCGAAACCGGAAGAGGGCGTCATCAAGAAAATTACGAAGTGGTTTTGAGTGGCCTCGCGTGAAGTCAAACCAGCAATCAGCAATGGCTTAAGCACACGGCGCATGAGAAAAAATTTATACAGGCTGGTTGCCGCGGCTTTTGTCGTCCTAATGTTCGTCTGGGCTCTCACCCTGCCCGTTCACCATCTTTGTGCCTGCTATTCTCCGCGGGACCAGCTTTCCCTCGCCTTCGGCAGAGATGATATGACTGACAACGAGCTAAAACAGGCAGTCAAAACACAAATGGGCGGCTTTGACAGCAAAACAGGCTACGCTAAATGGAACACAACAAACAAATGGGGCGACGGCATTCCCACCTCGTGGGTAAGTTGGTTTACGCCAGATGCTAATGATCCCACAGCCAGTGGTGACCTGGGATGTGAACCGCAGACGCCATGGAAAAACGGCGATACGATTTCCTGCAAAGCCTACCAAGATGGGAACATTTTTGAAAAAACAGGCGTGCAACTCGACTTCCGTATAGCGCCGGACGGTATCGTTCGCGATGTAAAACTCTCGAACGTGTCGTCCTATTTTGGCGTGGAAACGATAAAGGACCTGCCATAGCCGCACGAAGGCCTACTGAAGAAGATGATCAAAAAAGCTCACGAGACTATGCTCCGTCCCTCGAGCGGACGTGTTCGTGCTTACCGGTTATCCCCGCCGCCTTTGATCACGCCGCGGGAATAGCGGGAGCGGAGTTTTTCTAGGTTTTCTGTGGCAACGTCCTCCAGCGAGAATTCGAGATCATCCGATAGCGCGGCGAGATACCACAGCACATCGCCCATTTCGCCTTTGATGCCGGCAATAAGTTCTTCGCGGTTGGCGTCGCCGCGTGCGATTTTCTTGACCTTGTTCGCCAGCTCCCCCGCCTCACCGACGAGGCCGAGAGTGGAGTAGGTCACACGGTGCTGGTCGGGGATATCGCGGGTCTTGCGGGCTTCATCCTGATATTTTTTGAAATCGAGTGTCATGGTCAGGCCACCAGTTTCTGGACAAGCTGTCCGGTTTTAAGTGCG
>JBBQWK010000040.1:0-9512 GCA_038210695.1 Alphaproteobacteria bacterium | reverse complement strand
AAAAAGAACGCTGCTGCACCCGCCTAAGCGGCTTTAAATCTTGACTTTTTCGGGCCCATCCCCCACTTCAAGGGGATGGGCCCGAAGTGTTTCTGGCCTCCCGTTTTTCGCAGCCTTTTCACCCTTCGCAGGATCGCCGCTTGCCCGCCGCCGCCACCCATATCGCCGAAGTTATTTCGATCGAGGATATCGCGGCCGACACGCGCATTCTGCGCCTGACGCTGGCGCATGCGGCGCGGCTTGATTTTCTGGCCGGGCAATATGCGCACTTAAGCCTTGAAGGCCTTGATCCCCGCGCGTTTTCGATCGCTTCCGCGCCGCACCGGCAGCACCTGGAATTCCACGTCAAGAACAGCCACCGCGGTTTTTCCGCCGCTGTCTTCACCACATTGAAAAAAGGCGATGCGGTCACGGTGGAAGCGCCCTTCGGCGACCATTACTGGCGTCCCTCCCCCCGCCCTTTGATGGCGCTGGCCGGCGGCGTCGGCATTGCGCCGCTCAAAGCGGTGATCGAGGCACAGCTGGCGCATAATCCTGCAGCCCCCGTCACCCTCTACTGGGGCGTGCGGGACGAGGCGCATCTTTACCTCGATGGGTTTTTTGAAACCCTCGCCGCCAAAAATGCCGCCTTCACCTATATTCCGGTCATCGCCCATGGCGACACCGCAAGGCGGCGCAGCGGTTATATTGGCGCGGCGGTGACGGCGGATAACGTCAACCTTGCCGGCAATAACATTTATATGGCGGGCCCTGCCGCCATGGTGGAGGCAACGCTGCCCCTGCTGCTGGCGCAAGGCGCGGAAAAAGACTTTATTTTCAGCGACGCCTTTGGCGGCTGACAGTTTTTTACCGCCCTAATTGTCTGGAAAAACCGCCCCTGCCGGCCTATACTCATGCCCATGATCGGGACCGAAATCGAACATCTGATGAAGCTTATCGCCCGCCTGCCGGGCATGGGCCCGCGCTCCGGCCGCAGAGCCGCCCTGCACCTGCTGAAAAGCCGGGAAAGCCTGATGCTGCCCTTGGCGCAGGCACTGGCGCGCGCGGCGGAAGTGATTGAAGAATGCCCCGAATGCCACAGCCTTGATACGCAAAAGCCCTGCGCCATTTGCGCCAGCACCGCCCGCGACACAAGCCTTTTCTGCGTCGTCGAAGACGTTTCTGACCTTTGGGCGGTGGAGAAGACGGGCGGCTTCAAGGGCTGTTACCACGTTCTCGGCGGCACTTTGTCGGCGCTTGACGGCATCGGGCCTGAAGACCTTTCCATTCCCCATTTGGTGGAGCGTGTTAAAACGCGCGGCGTGCGCGAAGTGATCCTCGCCCTCAACGCCACCATCGACGGGCAGACGACGGCGCATTACATCGCCGACAGCCTTGCCGCGACCGGCGTCAAAGTGACTCAGCTGGCGCATGGCGTGCCCATCGGCGGTCAGATCGATTACCTTGACGAAGGCACGCTTGCGACCGCCCTTAAATCCAGAAAGGCCGTATAGGTTTTCTTTTTATCATGACCGGCCTTCTTTCCCGCACCGACGCTTGGGTCTTTGACCTCGACAACACCCTTTATGACGCGGAGACGCATGTCTTCGTCGAAGTCGGCAACCGCATGACCGACTTTGTGCAGAACCATCTGGCCGTGCCGCGCGAAGAAGCGGGCCGGTTGCGCAAGCACTACTACAAAACCTATGGCACGACCCTGCGCGGCCTGATGTCGGAACATAAGGTCGATCCGCATAAATTTCTGGAACATGTGCATGACATCGATATTTCCGTCGTGCCGCCCTGCAAAGTGACGCAAGATTATCTGGCTTATCTGCCCGGCCGTCGATTTGTCTTCACCAATGCGCCCAAAGCCTTTGCGGAGGCGATGACGCAGCACCTTGGCATCCGCCATCATTTCGAGGATATTTTTGCAATCGAGGACGCCGCCTACTGGCCGAAGCCAAAAATTGACACCTATCATGTTTTCCTGAAAAAGCACGGCGTCGATCCTGCCAAGGCCTGCATGTTCGAGGACCTTGAAATCAACCTGCGCCCCGCGCACGAACTTGGCATGTCCACCGTCTGGTTCCACGGCAAGAACATCGCGCCGGAAGATATGAACCACCCGCATGTGCACCAGAAGGCGGAAAAATTGCCCGACTGGTTCCTCGCCAATATTCAAAAATCCTGATTTTTATTCCGAAAGGCTTCACCGATGTCCGATACCACCGATCTTGAAAACGCCATCAACAACGTCTGGGACGGCCGCGAACAGCTGACCGACAAGATGAAGCTGATCGGCAAGAAGACGGTGGAAGATATCATGGCGCTGCTGGGTGCCGGCACCCTCCGCGTCTCGGAAAAAATTGACGGCGCGTGGGTCACGCACCAGTGGCTGAAGAAAGCGATTTTGCTGTCCTTCCGCTTCAACGACAACGCGCCGGTCAAGGGCGGCGTTGGCGGCTCCAGCTGGTACGACAAAATGGGCTCGAAATTCGAGGGCATGGATGAAGCCGCCTTCAAAGCCGGCGGCTACCGCGCGGTGCCGGGCGCTGTTGTGCGCCCCTCCGCCTTTATCGCGCCGAAGGCCGTGTTAATGCCGTCCTTTATCAACGTCGGCGCCAATGTGGGCGAAGGCACGATGGTGGATACCTGGGTCACCATCGGCTCCTGCGCGCAAATCGGCAAGAACTGCCATATTTCGGGCGGTGTCGGCATCGGCGGCGTTCTGGAGCCGCTGCAGGCCAACCCCGTGATCATTGAAGACAACTGCTTTATCGGCGCGCGTTCCGAAGTTGCGGAAGGCGTAATTGTAGAGGAAGGCGCGGTGCTTTCCATGGGCGTTTACCTTGGCGCTTCCACCAAAATCATCGACCGCGCGACGGGCGAAATTTTCATGGGCCGCGTGCCGGCCTATTCGGTTGTGGTTGCCGGCACCACGCCCGGCAAGCCGCTGCCCGACGGCTCCATGGGCCCCGGCCTTTATTGCGCCGTGATCGTAAAACGCGTCGATGCGCAGACGCGCTCCAAAACCGGTATCAACGAATTACTCAGGGATTAAGCATCATGACCGATCCTGTAAAACTTTTGCAGGATCTCCTGCGCTGCCCGAGCGTGACGCCGGATGAAGGCGGCGCAATTACGCTGCTGCAAGACCTGCTGGAAGCGAACGGCTTCGAGTGCCACCGCCTCACCTTCTCCGATGTCGATACGCCGGATGTTGAAAACCTTTATGCCCGATGGGGCAAGGGCGCGCCGCATATCTGCTTTGCGGGCCATACCGATGTGGTACCGGTAGGCGCTGCCGCCAGCTGGACGTTTGATCCCTTTGGCGGAGAAGTACGGGACGGTTTTGTCTGCGGCCGCGGCGCTGCCGACATGAAAGGCCCCATCGCCTGCTTTGCAGCCGCCGCGATTGATTTTATCAAAGCGCAAAACCCCGAAGGCTCCATCAGCTTTCTGATTACGGGCGATGAAGAAGGCCCCTCCATCAATGGCACTAAAAAAGTCCTCGACTGGCTGGCCGCGCGCGGCGAGACGATTGATTTCTGCATTGTGGGCGAACCCACATCGCGCGAACTGCTCGGCGATATGATGAAAATCGGCCGCCGCGGCACGTTTACGGGTTATTTAAGCGTCGATGGCGTGCAGGGGCATGTCGCCTATCCGCATCTTGCCGATAACCCGATCCCCAAGCTGATGACGCTGCTGCAGGCAATTGACGGGCTGGAGCTGGACAAGGGCACCGCGCATTTCCAGCCCTCCAACCTCGAGATCGTCAATATCGACATCGGCAATGAGGCGGAGAACGTTATTCCCCGTCAGGCCCGCGCCACCTTCAACGTGCGCTTCAATGACAGCTATAGCGGCGCCACGCTTGAAACAAAATTACGCGCCGTACTGGATGCGCAGAAAATACCCTATGACCTGAAAACCCGCACCGGCGGCGAAAGCTTCTACACCCCGCCTGGCGATTTTTCCGCCATGGTGCAGCAGGCTATCAAAGAGGTGACCGGCCGCGAGGCGGAGCTCAGCACCACCGGCGGCACCTCCGATGCCCGCTTTATCCGCCAGCACTGCCCCGTCGTCGAGTTCGGCATTGTCGGCCAGACAATGCATAAAACAGATGAGAGCGTCGCCGTTGCCGACATGACCGCGCTTAAGGAAATCTATTTCCGGATTCTCTCCGGCTGGTTCTTGAACGCCTGAAGCGATTCCCACCAAAGTTGCGCAGATATTTTTTAGAATATAGAATTCAAGGGGATGGAGCGCCTGTTCCGGGTTTAAGGCCTTCTTTACCTTTGCTCTGTAGGATTAATATTGGTGTATAAGGATTAAACGCGCTTTCGCGCGGCAATCCCAGTGTGTGGAGAGTTCCCGTGGTTGATTTTGCTCGTTCTGGCGTACGGACTAATGCGTCCAATAAACAGCGCGGCTACACGCTGCTTGAAACATCCATCGTGCTCATTGTCCTCAGCCTTATTCTGGCGTCCTGCCTGACGTCCTATAACCTGTACATCAGAACAGAAAATCAGGTCACGACGACCAACAACATCGACACCTCCGTCCAGAAAATCAACGATTACCTGACGCGCAACGGCCACTACCCCTGCCCCGCCCGTCTCAACGCGACCCGCGCCGATGCCGATTACGGATTGGTCGGCAACTGCCTTGATGAAACCCAAGCGACCAACACCTGCGCCAACGGCATCTGCATTAAAGAAGGCGAGACCAGCGTGGCACCGGGGGGCGGCGCGGGATATGTGTGCGGCACCGCGGGTGAAAACGGCGTCGTCACCTTGAGCGCGCCGGCAGGTATGCTTTTTACGGGTGCTTCTTTTGCGTCCTACGGGACGCCCAACGGAGTCTGCAACTCATATACTGTTGGCGGTTGTAATGCCACAACCTCAACCGCCATTGTCAACGGCATCATCACCGTGGCCAGCGGATTGGGCCTGTCCACAATCGTCATCCCGGCTAACAACGTGACATATGGCGACCCCTGTTCCGGTACGCTGAAACGTATGTATGTTCAGGCCAACTATGACCTGGCCGGCACGCCGCCGGCGGGTTCATTCTTGCGCGTGCGCGTCGGCGGCCTGCCCTTCCGCTCGCTCGGCCTCGATGAAAGCTACAGCGTCGACGGATACGGCGACCGTTTTGAATATGCCGCCACCGAGCGCCTTGCCAGCTCCGCCGCCAACTACGATAAAGACCAGGGCGCGATTTCCGTGAAGGACATCAACAACCGCAAATCGGACAATAACAAGGGCAAGGTGCACTTCCTGGTCCTGAGCCATGGCCCCGACCGCGCGGGCGCCGTGACCAGAGACGGCCTTTCCGGTGTCGCCTGCGCCGCCGGCACCGCCGACGGCCCCAACTGCACACCCGGCCTTAAGGCTGTATATGCGATCCGCGACTACAGCACGACCAACAAAGCGGTTGCCGCCAACTATGCCTTCCATTATGACGACGTGGTCAAATTTTACGCCGCGACGACAACGCCCCTGTGGCGCGTGGCCAATGCCGACGGCACTGATATCCGCGACTTGGTTGATGCGGAATCGACAGGTAAAATTGGCGTTAACAACACAAACCCGACCCAGACAATGGACGCTTCCGGTGTCGTGAATACAAATATCTCCACTACTGTCAGAGGAAATATTTGCGACAACACGGGTGGTAACTGCTTTACCAACGGCGAAATCGCCAAGGTTGACCCCGCACCCTCGACGCAATACAACTGCCCCCAGAAAACCGGCGGCGCCCAGCCTTATGCCTCCGGCTTTGGCGCCGACCAGGCCAACTGCGCGAGCAATGCGGTGGCAAAATGCCCCATTGGCTCCATCATGCACGGGTTGAAACCCGATGGCAGCTTTGACTGCCAGAGCGTTCTGTCATGCGCATCCAAAACGCTCGACCTTTGCAACATCTCCGGCGTGGTCGACCACGACACGCTGTCTCCGGCGCTGACTGGCGTTACGCTGGCGACAAAAATTTCCGGCCTTTCCTACCGTGAAACCTGGACTTGCGACAGCTCCGGCCAGTGGGGCCGTACGTCGCAGACCGGCATCTGCGCCTGCAATGCCTACAGCGGCTCTGAAAACCTTGGCTGCCCCTTCGGCTTTACGGGCACCCATACTCGCAACCACACGCATAATTGCCCTGCAAATACCGATACATATTCGGCGGACAATAATATGTGCGTCTGCACGCCGACGTCCAAAACCGACAACCCTGCCTGCGGTGCCGGTTTCTCTTCCGGTACCATCACTATCGTAACGCCGTGGGTTTGCGACAGCAGCTCCGCCGGTCACTTTGACAATAGTGCCGCGGTGACGACCAACACCTGCGTTTGCACCGCCCAGGCCGACCAGACCAGCACACGTTCGTGCCCCGCCGGCTATAGCGGCAGCATTGACACCGTCCGCAGCTGGACCTGCCCCGGCAGCGGCGCCGGCAGCTGGTCAAGCTTTGTCGACAAACCGGGTGGCAACCATTGCGTCTGCGTGAACGGCACACCGGAAACGGGCACGCTGCCCTGCCCCGCGGGCCAGCACGGCACCGACAACGTGGTCCATTACTTCGACTGCTCGTCGAACAGCTACGGTCCGTGGATCGAGGTTTCCAACACCTGCTCCATCAACCTGTACAAATGGGTGATGACGGCGCCGGGCGAAGGCGGCAAGACAGCTCCCCTTGCTTATCAGGAAGGCTCGTCTTGCACCACCAGCGGCCAGATTTCCGACTGCTCGCGTGCGCAATCAGGCTCCAGCTATCTGTATGGCGGTTGCGAATGCCAGTAATCAGAACAGAGATGCATGGCGCGCATAGGGGCGAAAAAGCCTTCAGCCTGATCGAGCTTGCGATCGTGCTGGTGATTTCAAGCCTGATCATGGTCAGCATTATCAAAATCTATGATCTATATAGTTTGCAGCACAAGCGCGACGAAACCTTGAAAAAGGTCGAAAATATCAACGTTGCCTTGTCAAACTTCTATTCGTCCAACGGCCGCTATCCATGCCCTGCCGATCCCGCGCTTTCCGTGCGCGCCCACAATACAACCCCGCCAGCTGCGGGCAACACGGCGCTTTATGATGAAGCTGCAACCCTTGTTCCTCCTTTGACAGGCGTTCCCATCTGCAGCTTGCCTACCGTTCTCGGCCAGCGGAAAACGGCGGCGCCCGGCGCCGGCGTCATGGATCCCGTCACCATTGGCTCCGTGCCTTTCTCGGCCTTGGGCCTGACGCAGGATGACGCTGTCGACGCCTGGGGATATCAAATTCAATATGCCGTTTCAACAAACCTCACGGCAACCGCGACCTATGATAACGCCTTCGGCGCCATCGGCGTGACGACGGAACCGCTGGCACCCTTTACACCGCAGCCGCTGGTAGATCCGCCCAACAGCGCCCACCTTGTGGTTGTCGCCTTTGGTCCCGATCATATGGGCGCGCGCAGCGCGGACGGAAAAATCACGACCCCCTGCGCTGCGGGCAAACAGGAAACGAACAACTGCAACGGCGGTTCATCCTTCGTTGAAGGCATTCGACGCAACGATTTTGACGATATCGTTACCCACACGACGCGCTCGCTGACCCGTTTGTGGGACTTCACCTCAACCGGCTCCACCGACATATATAACATGAACACCGGCAACGTCGGCGTCGGCACCGCGACGCCCCAGGCGCGGCTGGATGTGAACGGGAACCTTGCGGCGACAAAAACGCAGCAACCGCTTTTCTGTGACGATGGCGCGCCGCAAAAATGCTGGGACCCGAATAATTTTGCCAGTGCCGCGGGCGACAATTGCGACCAAAGCGGATTAACGGCGGGCCAGTACCGTGTTGTGACCGGCATTCAGGGCGGGCACGTCGCCTGCCAGATCGCGACAGTTCCAACGCCAACCATCCCCCAGTCATGCGTCGGCGCCGGCCAGTACGTCAAGGGATTTGACTCCCTTGGCAATATCATCTGCGGCACCCCGACATCCTCGCCCTGATTTATCCTTCTGGAGAAAACCATGCAACTCGTCATCGGCGCCGGACGCGGCCATAAAATCAGGGGGCTTTCCCTGGTGGAGCTTTCCATTATTCTCGTCATCCTGGGCCTGATGGCAGCAACGGGACTTGAAACCTACCGGCAATATCAGCGCAACAAAATCACCAACATCACGTCGGCCGCCATGACGCAAAGCCAGCAGGCGATCAGCGCCTTCTTTTTCGCAAACAGCCGCTTGCCCTGCCCCGCAGACCCGACGCTTGACCCCAACGACGTGAACGCCGGCGTTGAATACTGCGCGACCTTTGACGGCCCGCTTGGCTGTTACGGCCCTCCCGGCAGCCCGGGCAACAAAATGTGCCGCGTCGCCGGCGCACGTAACACGGCAAACAATACGGGCTTCGGGCTCGATCCTGTTTTGACCGGAGCCCTGCCCTATCTGACACTCGGCATCACCCAGGCTGACGCCATGGATGGATGGCGCACCAAGCTCGGCTACGCCGTCACGGAATACATGACGCGCCCCGGAAACGGTTCCAACGGCGCCAAGGGGTTCAATGACCAGGACGGAGCCATCAATATTCTTGGCAAAGACCCTATCAGCGGTATTATCGGGCCTGCCAACAACTCCGAGACAGGTGTGCCGCGCTCTTATTTGATGACCGTGGTTTCCTATGGCCCGGATACGCGGGGCGGATATAACTATAATGGTAAAATGACCCTGCCCTGCGCCGCTGCCACGGCCGCGCTTGACTCGGAAAACTGCAACGGGGACTCAACCTTCCTTGATCCGGGCGGCGGCACCAGCTCGGTTTATTCGCGCCAGCTCAATCCTCCCGGGTTTTATTACGACGATGCCTTCCTTGTCAGCCGTTTATCGAAGGATAACGATAAATGGAGCATGGGCGGTTCCGGCACGAGCTTTATTCACACCAAAGTTTCCGGCAAAGTCGGGATCAACACCAGAACCCCTGCGACGGACCTTGATGTGAACGGCACACTGCGCACCAAAAACTTATACGCCAGCCAGGTGTGTGATGCGACAGGGGCTAATTGCATCTATCCGACCATGCTGGGCGGGCCAGGCATTAACTGCAACGGCGGCTTGATGACCGGCATCAAGGCGGGGCAACCGGTCTGCCTCAACGTCGTCAACTCGACGGTTTATCACCCGCTGATCTGCCCCACCGGCCAGTTTGTCAAAGGCTTTGACGCCGGGTTCAACGTGATCTGCAGTCCCTGACAATTGCTACACAAAAAAAAGAGCCCGGAGTTTTACACCGGGCTCTTTTTTGTCTGGTAGAAGCTTAACCCTGGATACGCAGGATCAGGCCGCAGTCTTTAGAGGTAATCGACTCGTTGTAGGCGCCGACGGCTGCAGATGCGCCCCAGCAGTTGAGGGCAACGCCATAAGCCTGGACGAAACCGGTGCCGGGTTTGCCGTCATCAAGTTTACGGTCGATCTGGGCAGCTCTACCCGGGGTCAGCGGTGCGTTACCGCCGGTACCGGCGATAGCAGCTGTCGGGTT
>JBBQWK010000039.1:0-9588 GCA_038210695.1 Alphaproteobacteria bacterium | reverse complement strand
GTAAAAACCATGCCCCGCTTCATGCACGACCGCCTGCAGCGAATTCATGAAATCGTCTTCGCCATAGCGCGTGGTGATGCGCACATCGTTGCCGATGCCGGTGGAGAACGGATGGGCAGAGGTATCAAGCCTGCCCCAGCTGAAATCAAAACCAATATCAGAGCAGACATCGCGGCCGATTTTTTCCTGGATGTTGACCGGGAAAGGCCCGTTCAGCGGCAGCGGCGCTTTTTGTTTTTCCAGCACTTCGTTCAGGAAGCCCGGCAGGAAGGCCGCGATATCGTCAAATGCGGTATCAATGTCGCTGGACGGCATATGCGGCAGGTAGCTGTCCATCAACGCGTCATAGGCGGGTTTGTTCAACGCGCGGCCCTTGACCTCCGCCGTCTCGCGCATGATGTCCAGCAGCTTCGCCAGATCATCCTGCACCAGCTTGAAGTTATTGTCGGCACGCGCTTTTTTCCACAAGACTTCGGTCTTGGTTTCCTGCGCCATTTTTGCGGTCACCAGTGCCTGCGGCACCGCAGTTGCGTGAATGTACTGCGTGCGCATGATGGATAAGTTGGCGCGCTGCCAGTCGGACAGGTCGTTCTGCGCTTCCGCCTTTGACAGCCAGTCGCCGATGACAGGGTCGGTCGCCATGGCGTGAATTTTACTGTTCAGCACTTCCTGCTGGCGGGCGCGCTGCGCGAGGCCTTTTTCCGGCATCATCACCGTGCGGTCCCAGTTCAGCAGCCGGTCAACGGCGCGAAGGGCGATGATTTCGCTGAAGCGGGCTTCGAGGTCTTTATAGGCTTGCATTTTTCTTCTCTTCAACCGGCGCTTCCGCCATGACGCGCCATTGCGACAGAAACCAGATAAAGGCAAGCACCCCCGCCATGCTGAACCAGAAAATCGCGTATTGCTTATGGTCGTTCGGAATGTCGATGGTCAGCCTGCCGCCGGTCGGGTAAACGCCCGGGGTTTTTGCGGCGATGACAACAAGCGCGGGCGCAACGCCCTTGATACCGGCGGCATCGCCCATGGCGGCGGTATCGGCCCAGAACCAGTTGTTCTTGGCGGGGTTATTATCGGGCGTAAAAGCGTTCTTTTCGGGGTATTGCAAAATCCCCTCGATCTGCACGATGCCTTGCGGGCGCTGCGCGGTTTTGAGGAATTCATCCGCAATCCAGCCGCGGTTGACCAGCACCGTGCCGCCGGAGGCGCGCTTGAAAGGCACGACGATGTGATAGCCGACGCGGCCGTCCAGCGTGCGCGGCTGGATGAGGAATTCATGGGTGTAGTCAAACGTGCCCGCCAGCGTCACGCGGCGGTATTCCCAGTCCTTCTTGTCGCCAAGCGTTTCGGGCATGGGCACGGGGGCCGCCGCCATATGCGCGTTCATTTCCGCCAGCAGGTTGGTCTTCCACTCCAGCCGCTGCAGCTGCCAGACGGCAAGTCCCACCATAAATCCGACAAGGATCACGGCGGTCACGGTGGCTTTAACGGTGGGCTGGAATTTACGGGTGGTCATGTTGCGCTGCATCCTTAAAAATCGCTTGATTATATTAAATTTGTTCTGCAAAAAGGAATAGCAATCTTATACATAATTTTTTACGGAAAGAGGCCTCCCCATGCCCTCCCGCAAACTCACGTCTGGCGAGATTGACCTTGCGCGCGGCGTCTTTGGCAGCGCGGTCGATTATGCGACCGTCACCATCACCGCCGATAAATTTATGGGCTTCCACCCCGAAGGCACCGCCATGGCGCCAGATGGCAACCTTTACATGCACGGCTGCTACAAGGATGACTATTCATCCGGCGGCACCTACCATCAGGCGCTGTTCATCCACGAGATGACGCATGTCTGGCAGTTCCAGAACAAGGTGCTGCAACCGGTGGCAGAAGCCGTGAAGTTGAATTTGAAACTGAAGTTCGATTACGCCGCCGCCTACCCCTACACGCTGGATGCGAAGAAAGACCTGCTGGCCTACAACATGGAGCAGCAGGCAAGCATCGTGCAGGATTATTTCTCGATGATCACGGATGGCTATTCGTCGCTGTTCGAGAATTGCCGCAACAACTGCGGCGATGCGGAGAAACTGGATCTCTACGGAAAAGTCCTCGGCAACTTTTTGAAAGACCCGTCCTACGCGAAAAACGACGCCTTCCCTATTTTTCCCGGGCTCTTCAAAAAACCGAAGCCGCCGAAGAACTGATTACTTCTTGTGCCGCCATTCGAGCAGGATGATATAGGCCTTGATGCGCGGCAGCAGCAGGATGATAAGCCCGAGCGCGACAGAGCCCCATAAAACCGGATGCACCCAGAGCGGCGGATGAAACGCGCGCTCGAAGGCCCATGCCATGGGAATCAGCAAAAAACCGAACAGGAAGATGAGGAAGACGGAAGCGCCGTCGCCAATGTCATGGCCGCCCAGCTTGGCGCCGCAGCCGGCGCATTCATCAACCACCGTAATCGAATGCGGCTTAAACAAAGGCGCTGCCCGGCAGACCGGGCAGCGCAATTTGAGAACAAACTTTAAGTCGTCGGAAAGAATTAGCTGTTGCCCCACCAGTAAACGGCGGTGAAGAGGAACAGCCAGACGATATCGACGAAGTGCCAGTACCAGGCGGCGGCTTCAAAGCCGAAGTGGCTTTCGGGCGTGAAGTGGCCCTTTTCATTGCGGAAGTAGGAAACGATCAGGAAGATCGTGCCGACCAGCACGTGAAAGCCGTGGAAGCCTGTCGCCATGTAGAAGGCGGAGGAATAGATGTTTTCCTTGAAGTGGAAAGTCGCGTGGTAATACTCGAAACCCTGGAAGAAGGTAAACAGCGCGCCAAGGATAATGGTGATGAGCAGCGCTTTTGACGCTTCCTGACGCTTGCCTTCCAGAATGGCGTGGTGCGCCCAGGTGACCGTGCAGCCGGACAGCAGCAGGATCATGGTCATGAGGAAGGGAAGATCAAACGCCTCGATCGCATGGATGGTTTTCGGCGGCCAGACATAGCCGATTGCTTCCTTCGGGTAAAGGCTGCCATCAAAGAAGGCCCAGAAGAAGGCGACGAAGAACATGATTTCGGACGAGATGAACAGCGCCATGCCGTAGCGGAAGCCGATTTTGGTGATGGGCGAATGCGCCTTTTCAACAACCGCTTCCTTCACGACGTCTTTCCACCAGTAGTACATGACGGCAAGCACGCAAGCGAAGCCAAGCAGCACGCCCTTGATGCCGAACTGGAAGTTGCCAATCGCGCTGTCCTTCAGCGGCTTGATCAGGTCGCTGAGCTGTACATGGTGCATGAAAATAACGGCCATGGTCGCCAGAAGACCGGCGGCGAAAGCGCCTGCCAGCGGCCAGATGCTGGGCGTCAGGATATGAAACGGGTGGTGCTTGCCGTTTTTGAGATCATATTGCGGGGCATCGGACATGTGGCGTCTCCAGTAGATTTGACTTAGTTGATGGTTTTTTTGTCGGCGTGATCGTCGTAAAATTTCTGCACGGCCTTTTCAAGCTCGGGCGTGTCCTGCTTGAAGAAGGTATAGGACAGGGTGATGGTTTTAAGGTCTTTGAGGTCTTCGTCATCGTTGATTTTCGGGTCGACGAAATAGACGACGGGCATATGCACTTTTTCATGCGGCTTCAGCACCTGTTCGCCAAAGCAGAAGCACTGCGTCTTGAAGAAATATTTGCCGGCCGTCAGCGGCGTCACGTTGTAGACGGCGGAGCCGGTGATGGTCTCGTTGGTTTTGTTTTCGGCATAGAAGGATGCGTAACCGTCAGCGCCGATGTGCAGCGTGGTTGCCGCCTGTTCCGGACCGAAGCCCCAGTGCAGGTTGGGCGCGGTGTCGGCTGCGAAGCGGATGGTGATTTCGCGGGCGATGGGCTGGTGATCTTTGCTTTCCTTGGCGACCTGCGTGGTGCCGCCCCAGCCGGTGACCTGGCAGGTCAGGCGGTAAAGGGGGACGGAGAGAAACGACAGCACGATCATGGCAGAAACAACGCCAAGCGTAATGCGCATGACCTTCTTGTTTTTTGCCGCGAGGGTTGCCGCATCCGCCATGGCTTTAGCCGCCCTGCTTCATCTTGATGATGCTGATGGTGAAGATGAGCGCGACGAAGCACAGGACCGCGATAAGCACCGCGTAATTCTTGGCTTTCTTTCGGGTGTGGAGCTCTGTTTCCGGCATGGTATTAAACTCCGCAGAACATAAGGAGGGAGAACAGCGCGAAGAGGAAGAAAATCGAATAGCCGAACATCAGCCGCGCAAAACGGTACGCGCCTTTTTCGTTATAGACGCGGATGGAGCTGATGATGAACAGGCCTTGCAAAACGGAAGCCGCGACAAGATAGAACATGTTCGCCATGTGCATGAAGTACGGCGCCAGCACGAAGGGCGTCATCATCAGCGTGTAAAAGACAATCTGGCGTTTGGTGGCAGCCTCGCCGGCCACGACCGGCAACATCGGCACACCCGCTTTTTTGTAGTCGTCATTGCGGTACAGCGCCAGCGCCCAGAAGTGCGGCGGCGTCCATAGGAAGATCAGCGTGAACAGCAGAATGGATTCGATTGAGACATGGCCCGTTGCGGCCGCCCAGCCGATCATCGGCGGGAAGGCACCGGCAGCGCCGCCGATAACGATATTCTGCGGCGTGCGGCGTTTCAGCCAGACGGTATAGACCATCACATAAAAGAAGTTTGCAAAGCCGAGCAGGAAAGCGGCTGTCCAGTTGAGCGCAAGACCCATGAGGCCGACCGACAGGAAGGTCAGTACGACACCAAAAGCAAGGGCTTCCGCCGGTTCAATGCGGCCTTGCGGCAGCGGGCGGTTTTTGGTGCGTGCCATGACAGCGTCAATATCGCGCTCGTACCACATGTTGATCGCGCCGGCAGCGCCGGCACCGACCGCGATGCAGAAGACGGCCACAAGCGCCAGAACCGGATGCAGCTGGCCTGCGCCAAAGCCGATGGAGACAGGAGAGACAACCATGCCGGCAATGCCCGTGAACACGACAAGCGTCATGACGCGCGGCTTCAGCAGCTCGATGAAGTCGCCAACGCGAGCTTCAACAGCTACCGGTGCAACAGCGTCAAACGTATATGTCGTCGCTTCGGACATTGTTAACGGACCACCGGCTGGATTTCAAACTGGTGGAACGGCGGCGGCGACGACAGGTGCCATTCGAGCGTGTTCGCGCCCTCGCCCCAATAGTTGCCCTCGACCTTGCGGCCCCAGAAGACGGTGTAGATGGCGATGCCGACGAACAGCACGGTGGCTGCGCCCGAGACATAGGAGCCGTAGGAAGAAATACGGTTCCAGCCTTCGTACACTTCGTTGTAGTCGGGAATGCGGCGCGGCATGCCGGCAAGCCCTAAGAAGTGCTGCGGGAAGAACGTCAGGTTGACGCCGATGAAGGTCAGGAAGAAGTGCAGCTTGCCTGCCCATTCGGGGTACTGGCGGCCGCACATTTTGCCGATCCAGTAGTACCAGCCGGCGAAGATGGCGAAGACCGCGCCGAGCGACAGGACATAGTGGAAGTGCGCGACGACGTAATAGGTATCGTGCAGCACAATGTCCATGCCCGCGTTGGCGAGGATGACGCCGGTGACGCCGCCGACGGTGAACAGGAAAATAAACCCGATCGCCCAGAGCATCGGCGTCTTGAAGCTGATCGAGCCGCCCCACATCGTTGCGATCCAGGAGAAGATTTTAATGCCTGTCGGCACGGCGATGATCAGCGTCGCGGCGGTGAAATAGGCACGCACATCGGCGCTCATGCCGACGGTGTACATATGGTGCGCCCAGACGAGGAAGCCGACGAAGCCGATCGCGACCATGGCATAAGCCATGCCGAGATAACCGAAGATGGGCTTTTTCGAGAAGGTCGAGACGATCTGGCTGACGATTCCGAAGCCCGGCAAGATCATGATGTAGACTTCAGGGTGACCGAAGAACCAGAACAAGTGCTGGAACAGTTCAGGATCGCCGCCGCCATCGGGCTTGAAGAAGGAGGTGCCGAAGTTGCGGTCAGTCAGCAGCATGGTGATCGCGCCGCCGAGAACCGGCAGGGCGAGGACGAGCAGGAAGGTTGTGACCAGCAGCGACCAGACAAACAGCGGCATTTTATGCAGCGTCATACCGGGGGCACGCATGTTGAAGATGGTGGTGATGAAGTTGGCAGCGCCCAAAATAGAGCTGGCGCCCGCAAGGTGGAGCGCAAAGATGGCCATGTCGACGGAGGGGCCGTCATGCGCGGGCACGTTGGACAGTGGCGGATAGATCGTCCAGCCGGTGCCGGCGCCGGTGCCGACGAAGGCGGAGCCGAGCAGCAGCATAAAGGCCGGCACGAGCAGCCAGAAAGAAACGTTGTTGAGGCGCGGGAATGCCATGTCGGGCGCGCCGATCATGAGCGGCAGGAACCAGTTGCCAAAGCCGCCGATCATGGCGGGCATGACGACGAAGAAGACCATGATAAGGCCGTGCGCCGTGATCAGCACGTTCCACATCTGGCCGTCTTTCACCAGCTGCAGGCCGGGCTGCATCAGCTCGTAGCGCATGATGAGGGAGAAGACGAGGCCGATAAGGCCCGCGCAGACGGAGAAGATCAGATAAAGGGAACCGATGTCCTTGTGGTTGGTGGAGCAGAACCAGCGCTGGAAGAAACCGGGCATATGGTGGCCATGGTCATCATGACCGTGGTCGTGGCCATGACCCGCGTGATCATGTGCATGGCCGTGATCGTTCGACACTACTGTACCTTGCGCCATGATTATTTCTCTCCCTTTTTAGCAGGTTCTTTTTTGCCTGCATCTTTCTTATCGGTTGCTTTTTTATCAGCTGCGGCTTTGTCAGCGGCAGCTTTATCGGCGGTTTCTTTTGCGGCAGCGGCTTTCGCGTCGGCGGCTGCCTTGTCGGCAGCTATTTCAGCGGGCAGCTTGCCGCCCTGCTTGTGAATCCACTCGGCGAATTCGGCTTTGGAAACGGCATGGACTTCGATCGGCATAAAGCCGTGGCCCTGGCCGCAAAGCTCGGAACACTGGCCGAAGAAGGTGCCTTCTTTATCGATGCGCACCCAGGTCTCGTTGTGGCGGCCGGGAACGGCGTCAAGCTTCACGCCGAAAGCGGGAACCGCCCAGGAGTGAATGACGTCGGCGCCGGTCATCATCAGGCGGATGTTGGTGTCGATGGGGAGAACGACGGGGTTGTCGGTGGAAAGAAGACGTTCCTGACCCTTCGATTTGTCGATGTCTTTGTCCGGCACCATGTTGCTCATGAAGTTGACGCCGCCGTTGTCGGCGTATTCATAGCCCCAGTACCACTGGTAACCCGTGATGTTCAGCGTCATTTCCGCTTCGGTCGTGCGGTCAACGTAGTACAGCATTTTCATGGAAGGAATGACGATGACGACAAGGATCAGCACCGGCACCAACGTCCAGACGATTTCCAGCAGCGTGTTGTGCGTCGTTTTGGAGGGCACGGGGTTCGCGCGCTCGTTGTAGCGCACCATGACCCAGATCAGCAGCAGCATGACGAAGACGGAGATGGCAACCGCGACCGGCAGCAGCAGCGTGTTGTGGAACCACTCCATCTGCTCTTTCATCGGCGAGGCTGCGGCCTGCAGGCCAAGCTCCCAGGGGCGGGCCATGCCGATCATCTTGCCCGTTTTCGGGTCGGTGATCGGGCCTGTTTCCGGCAGCTCCATCGCCAGCGCCGGAGCGCTCGGCAGATAGGCCGCAATAAAGCTGAACAGGGAAAGGGAGCTGAATTTCTTTAGCGTCATTTTTCTTGAATCCGTTTTTGAATCCGCCGAAGGCGGCACCGGGAGGCATTCACGACATAGAATGTCCTGAAAAATGTATACACCCGCGCAATATATAAGTGAAGCGCAGAACGTGAAAAAGTTGATTACATAACAAGCCGGAGGCGGCTTATTTATGAAGGGCTTAAAGACGCTGGGGGGCGGCTTGGGCCGCTATTGGTAATACGCCTGTTCAAATTCCATGTGCTGCAGGCGGCGGCGCACGTCTTCCAGCTCGTGATCCATCTGGCGGACAGCGCGGTAATCCAGCGGATTCTGCCGCATCAGCCGCGCACGTTCATACTGTGCTTCCTTGCGGTATTCGCTGATAAGTCCCTTGAGAATGATTTGCAAATAAATCTCGGCCATGCGGTTCAGCAGGCGGTCGAGGCCGATAGCCGCGACAAAGTGGGTCGATACGCGTTTCGGATCCATCAGGTCTCCGTTTCGGTGCGGTGAAGCATTGAAGCGCATATATGGATATTATAATGGGGTACAAAGGCTGTCAAACCGCCGCCGGAAAAGCGTGGTTCAGCCGTGGCTTACCTTCGAGAATCAGACAGTTTTTATACGAGCGTTAAAATCGCGCGCAGCGTTGCGATGCCGCCGCCGCTGGAGGAACTGGTGACGTAGAGCTTGGGGAAAGCGCCCTTGTAGTTATCAAGCTCGGCTTCCACCTTCTCCGTCAGCGCCGCGAGGTCGGCGGGCTTCGTTTTATCCGCCTTGGTCAGGATGCAGACGTAGGGGACGGAGGCTTCATCCAGCATTTCCATCGTGTCCTGATCCGCCGCCATGATGCCGTGGCGCGCGTCGATGAGAACGCAGACGCGGCGGAGGGCGTGGCGGTTTTTTAGATAACCCTGCACAACCGCGTTCCAGTGCTCGATCTTGGTTTTGGAGGCTGAGGCATAGCCGTAGCCCGGCAAATCGACCAGCATCATCTGGCCGCCGAGGTCGAAGAAGTTGATCTGCTGCGTGCGGCCGGGCGTGGCGGAGGCGCGGGCCAGCGCTTTACGTCCCGTCAGCGCGTTGATCAGGCTGGATTTGCCAACGTTGGAGCGTCCGGCGAAAGCGACTTCCGGCAGGCCCATGGCGGGAATATCGACAAGGCGCTGCGCGCCGGCGACGAAGATGCATTCCTGACGGAACAGCTTCTCGCCTTTTTTTATCGCCGCGTCGTCAATGTCGAAACCCTGCTTCACGCCTTGTCTGCCTTCTCCGGTTTATCGTCCTTTTTCTTGCGGCGCTCCGAATGGCCGCGGATGATGGACGTCTTGTGCTCGCCGTATTTATTCAGAATGTAATACTGCTGGAACAATGACAAGACGTTCGACCAGGTCCAGTAAATGATAAGGCCGGAGGCGAACTGCGACATCATGATGGTGGCGAGAAACGGGAAGTAGGTCTGCAGGCGTTCCTGCGCGGCATCCGGCATCGGCGGGGTGATGCGCTTTTGCAAAACCATGGTCAGGCAGAACAGCGCCGGCCATGCGCCGATCATCAACGGTGCCGGCGGCTGCCACGGGATCAGGCCGAAGAGGTTGAACATGGACGTCGGGTCAGACGCCGACAAATCCTTGATCCAGCCCCAGAACGGCGCATGGCGCAGCTCGACCGAAATCAGGATCACCTTATAGAGCGCGAAAATGATCGGGATCTGGATGAAGATGGGCCAGCAGCCGGAGAAGGGGTTGACGTTTTCCTTCTTGTACAGCTCGAAGATTTCCATCTGCAGCGTCGTCTTGTCGCCGTCTTTGTATTTTTCCTGCAGGGCTTTCAGCTGCGGTGCCACGACGCGCATACGCGCCA
>JBBQWK010000038.1:0-9662 GCA_038210695.1 Alphaproteobacteria bacterium | reverse complement strand
ACTTTATTTTATGGCGGGCTGTGTAAACCAGCGGTTTCTGGCGCCATTCTGCCCCAGATTCTCCCCGCCCGCAATCTCGACCGCCATATGGCCAAGTTTTTTATCAAGGGAGCCGCGGAAATCGTAATAGCCGACACGCGCGCCGTGGCCCTGTTCGACCAGCGGAAGCGCCAGCTGTGAGACTGTCTTCCAGAACGTGCGCTTTTCCTCCCGCGTGGCTGCGGCGATGAATTCGGGGAAGGACTTATATTTCTCGTCTGTAATCATATAGTGCTGCTCGGCTTCCCGCAGCGCCGGCGGCAGCTGCAGGGCGCGAATGCCCTCGCCCATATCGAGCCCAAGGATGTCCATCTTGTTTTCGGCCAGCGCCGTGTAAATATCAGGCCGCGGATGCGGATGAAAGCTGCGTGTATCGCGGATAAAGTCGTTGCCCGCGGTCAGCTCGCCCGACAGCACATGGATGTGAATATGGCGGATCTGCGAATTGGTGTCGTTGTCGCCTTCATCGGCTGTCTTGATAAAGTTGATGAGCCACAAATGGTTCTGCGGATCGGCGTGATTTTTATAAAGGGTGTCGAAGGCGTCCGAAATATCGTCCCAGACTTTGTCATCCGCCTTATTGCCGAGGAAGTCGGCGGCGGCGTCATGCTTCACGCCGGAAACCGCGATGATAAAACTCTTCTCCGACAGCGGGTTGCCCTTTTCGGCCTGCCCGTGCAGCACAGTGCGCGTCGACGCGTTTTGCGCGAAAGCCGGCATTGCATTTGTTTTGTCGAACCAGTCGCTCATGCGCACCCCTTACGCTACTATAATTACATAAAGCGAATATCTTGTTAACAGGGTGGCGGCGGGGCAGATTTAAGTACCTGAAATAAATCGTTATTTCTGCAGCGCCAAGCGGGCGGCTTCAAGGTCTTCCGGCGTATCAACGCCGAGCGGCACGGTATCGACGACCGCAATGTCGATGCGCATGCCGAGCGCCAGAGCGCGCAATTGCTCCAGCTTTTCGCGGCGCTCCAGCGCGGAGGGTTTGGATGCGACGAATTTTTCCAAGGCCCCGCGCTTGTAGGTGTAAAGCCCGATGTGGTGCAGCAAGGGCCCCTCACCGGAAGGCGCGGTGGTGCGCGAAAAATAAAGCGCGCGGCCCTGCCGTTCGTTTTTGGCAAAGTCAATTTCGGCAATCGCCTTCACCACATTGGGGTTGGTCTTTTCAGACTCTTTCGTGATGATGCAGCCAAGCGTGCCGATATCTGTTTCGGGATTATCGAGCAGAGCAAAGGCGGTTTGAATCAGCTTTGAATCCAGCGTCGGCAGGTCGCCCTGCACGTTGATGACGGCATCATGCTCGCCGCGTGCATCCAGCGTTTTCAGCGCCGCCAGAATACGGTCGGAGCCGGAGGGCAGGTCAGGGTCGGTCAACACCGCCTCGCCGCCGGCTTTCTCCACCGCCTGCTTAATTTCCTGCTCCGCGCAGGCAACCACCACACGGCCAATCTTCGCCTCTTCCGCGCGGCGCAGCACCTGCACAATCATCGGCAGCCCGTGAATATCCGCCAGCGGCTTGTTCGGCAGCCGCGTCGACGCCATGCGCGCCGGAATAAGTAGTATTGGGTTCATTATTTTTTTTCGTTTGGGTTCGGCTTGGTGGGTTTGGGATCAAATTTTTCAAATCCCGAGGTGCTTTCATTAATTCTTTGACGACCTCCGTTATTCGCGCCGTCTAGTCCGGGCGTTTTATGTGGAGGTGGAGATGGTGGTTTTGGTTTTGTCATTTAGAAGTCTTTCATTTTAAACATACTAAAAAAGGTATTAGAGCTTTCGTGAAGACAAAGACGACACTCGTGCCAACGCCAATGATGAAACAACCTTTCGCAAAACTATCTTTTGAGTCTAGTTTTTCGCCAATTTTTTTTAAATCTACGTCTTGGCCTAATGATTTTTCTATGATTAAGGACAATTGTTGGGAGTTTAAAGTGAAGATTGTTAGGACCTCAAAAATACACAAAAGAAAAGCTGCGCTCGCTATAAATAGCAGAAACAACAGTAAGATGTCGTTTTTTACATCGTTAGTAAATGTCATTAGTAATCCAATAGCAGCTGTCGATAGTGTAAGTAATTGCTTGTCATGTTCAGTTCGGCAACCTAACCAAGCGTCTAGGGCAGCACCATAGTAAATATTTGCCTTTTCTTTTTCGCACTGGCCTTCTTTCGTTATTGAATCGCTCATGGAAAATTCCTTTTTTAGTCAAAACCAAGTTATTAAAACTATATAATTACACTTATGTAAACATAAAAAGATTCCAGTTGGCCTTGCTGTTGCGCTGCCGTAAAACAAAGCTGTAAACAGCCGTTTACCTGGGTTGCCATAACAGCAAGAAAAAAGCCATGCAGTCCGCTTCAAACTCCTCCACCCATGACAGCCACGCCGAAGCCGGCCATGGCCATGATGATTCAAAATTAATGTCGCTCACCGTCGGTGCCATCGGCGTTGTTTACGGCGACGTCGGCACCAGCCCCCTTTACGCCTTCCGCGAAGCGCTGCGGTCGATCAGCGAGGACGGCACTGTGCCGGTCGGGCAGCCGGAAGTTTTCGGCCTTCTGTCCCTTATCCTCTGGTCGATGACGCTGATCATCACCTTGAAATATGTGTCCTTCCTGCTCCGCATCGACAACCGCGGGGAGGGCGGCACGCTGGCGCTCATGGCACTCGCGCGCTCCGTCATCTACCGCAATACCATCGGCTTCCTGTTCCTCGGCATGGCGGGTGCGGCACTGTTTTACGGCGACGCCATTATTACCCCCGCCATCTCCGTCCTCTCCGCGATCGAGGGCATTCAGGTCGTGGCACCGCACTTCGAGCCCTATATTATTCCGGTGACGCTTGTCATCATCCTTGGCCTGTTTTCATTCCAGTCGAAGGGCACGGAAAAAGTTTCCACCTTCTTCGGCCCCATCATGGTGTTGTGGTTCGGCGTGCTCGGCTTTACCGGCATCAAGCATTTGATGCAGATGCCGAGCGTTATTCTTTCCTTCAACCCGATCTACGCCATCCAGTTCATGATCACGCATGGCAAGCTGGCCATGGTCGCGGTCGGCTCCGTCTTTCTGTGCGTCACAGGCGCGGAAGCCTTGTATGCCGACCTTGGCCACTTTGGCCGCAAGCCCGTGCAAATGGCGTGGCTGTGCTACATCTTCCCGTGCCTTGCCTTGAACTACTTAGGCCAGGGCGCGATGGTGCTGCTGGATCCCACGACCATGGATAACCCTTTCTTCAAGCTGGTGTCCGATGCCTGGCAGATTCCGTTTGTGCTGCTGGCGACATGCGCCACCATCATCGCCAGCCAGGCGGTGATTACCGGCGCCTATTCGCTGACCCGTCAGGCGGTCAACCTGGGCCTGCTGCCGCGCATGAAAATTCTGCACACCTCCGAGCATTCGGGGCAGGTCTATATGCCGCAGGTCAACTACATCCTCATGATCGGCGTGATCATTCTTGTGCTGCTGTTCAAGACCTCCACCCACCTTGCCGCCACTTACGGCATCTCCGTCACGGGGGCGATGTGCGTTGACGCCATCATGGGCTTCTTCGTCGTCTGGCAGATCCGCGAATGGTCGCTGTGGAAAACGATCGCCATTTTCGGCACCTTCCTGTTTGTCGATCTCGTGTTCCTCGGCTGTAACCTCATGAAGCTGTTCAGCGGCGGCTGGGTGCCGCTCGCCATGGCCGCCGTCATGATGGCGGTGATGACGACCTGGATTCAAGGCACGTTCATCCTTACCTCGCGCGCGCGCAAGCGCGAAGTGAAGGTCGACCGCTTTATCGGCGACTACAAAACCCGCTATGCCGATTTGAAACGCGTCAAGGGCTCCGCCTTCTTCTTCGCCGGCGATCCCAACCACACGCCGACCTCGCTGATGCAGAACATCCGCCACAATAAAGTACTGCATGAAAAGAACATCATTCTGTCGGTCAAGATCGAGCCGTTCCCGCATGTGGAGCCGGAGCACCGCGCCCTTGTCACGCACCTCAACCATGAATTCAGCGTCGTCGTGCTGCGCTTCGGCTTCAAGGACCATCCGGACGTGCAGGAAGAGCTCATCAACCTCAACCGTAAAGACGGCACAGGCATCCGCTTCGACTGGGAAGATACATCCTTGTTCCTCTCCCGCCGCTCCATCAAGTCGCACCCCAAATACGGCCTGCCGGGCTGGCAGGACCTGATTTATATCTGGCTGTCGAAACACGCGGCAGAGCCGACCGACTTCTACAAGCTGCCTGTCGGCCGCGTCATCGAAATCGGCCGCCAAGTTATTATCTGATGAAACGGGCTTTTCACATCTCCCGCCGCGCGGCGCGGGTCTGCGCCGGCATTGCGGTGGCGGGCGCGTTGTATTATTTCGCCTCCTCCGCCTATGAAACGTCAAAGCGGGCTGAAATGGAACAGCAGCTGCGCGAAGCGCCTGTGTATACATTGCTGAAGCAGCAATCGGCCGAGCTGGATGAAAACGCCATGACGCTGAAAATTGACGAAGCCATCGGCGGTATGCGCGACAAGCAGACGGGCGACGCGATTATCCTCTACCTCGAAGATGACAGCTATGACCATGGCGATGATGCGCAGTTAAAAAGCAGCTATTTCGCAAGGCTGGCGGATTTATACATTTCCGAAGCGCGCGGTTTTGCGGCGGAGGCTGACAAAGCCACCGCCTATCGCAAGGGCCTTGGCGCGCTGCTGACGCTGGAGGCGCTGGCGCGGGCGGATGCGCTGCGCTGCAAGGATGCAACCGCCTTCAGCGGCTTCACCGCCGATGTGCTGGACCCGCGCTACCTTGCGCTGCAGCCCGGCTTTAAATATATCGGAGAAAGCAATGTATCCCGGCTTGTGAATGACGCCTTCGCCTTTGAAATGTCGCACAGCCACCGCGGCCCGAACCCCGCTGTCTGCAAGCGGGGGTCAGACGCCGCGCCGGAATATATCGAGGCTGATTTGTGGCAGGCGAAGCGCATCGCGCTTCAGGCGGATTTGCGCAACGAGCTGAACAAGCGCGTCACGTCCATCAGCACGCCATAAATTTTTGAAAATCAACGCGCTGGCGGTTTTTGCGCTTGCGGCTTTTGCTGTGTCAGCTTCGGGGTTTCGTAAGGCTTCACGAACTGCTGCCATTTTGCCTGCAGCGCTGCGATGGCAAGGTGGGTGGAGGAGAGGTTTTTCGTGTCCTTGTCCTGCGCCGAAGCGATAAGCCCGACGCCCCAGTTGGAATTGCCGAATTTATCTGTCGCATTCGCGGCCTTCGCCAGCGCAGCCACCGCATAGCCGCGCCCTTGCGGTTTGGAGGCTGCCGCTTTCAAAATCGCCTCCACCACCGGCGCTGCCGCCTTGTAGGTCACATGGCCGGAGCGGTCGCTGTTGTTGATCTGCACAGATTCAAGCTTGCCTTTGTCGTCATAGGTCAGCCGCGCTGGCGCAAAGTTGGGATCGCCGAGGCCGTACATGATATGCCGCTTGCCGTCCTCGATCAGAATGCCGACCGAAGGGTTCTTGGTAGATTGCGACTGCAGCCGCCCGATGCTCTGGATATGTTTGGACGATGCAACCCCCGCCAGATCCTCCGCGCCAATGCGCTTCAGGTGGTCGTTCATCTCGGAAGTGGCGGTTTGCGGTTGCGGCATGGGGCGTCCTTATAAAAGAAGCTGATGGGCCAAAGAATAACCTATTTTCGTTAATAACAGGTTATTGAAATATAGCGCCATGGGGCATATGGTCTGATTCTTTCAAAATCAGTCATTTAAAGGGGTATCCCATGGCCAGCGACAACATTGATACGGCAAAACTCGACCAACTGGTGCAAAAACTCGGCGATTACGTCGAAGCCAATTATAACGAGCTGGTGAACCCCAAGCATTCCACCGCCCGCTCCACCCTCGTCATTATTTTCCGCGCGGCCGCCGGCGGTACCCCGCTGCTGCGCAAAACGGCGAAAGAACTTGGCATTCCCGTCACCGGCTGGCACACGACGCTCGATAAAATTATCGAGGCGACCGAAGCCCGCGGCAGCAAAGCCGCCGACAAGATCAAAGCCATTACGGTTAAAACCAAGGCGCTCGACAAAATTTACGACGACAAAAAAATCGAAAGCCCGATCCAGCAGATCAAATACGCCAAGCGCAACCCGCAGGGCTAAGCTTAATATAAATTCGACACCGGCAGATTTATGCGGCACTCTTGGCGGGTCGATTTTGGGCCTTTGCAGGAGTTTCGCTTGATGAGAAAAATCGCCCTTGCCGCCGCGCTGGCCGCCATTCTTTTTGCAACGCCTGCTGTGGCAAAGGTTGTGCCTTATCCGGCCTCGTTCAAAACCGCGATGATTGCGACCAACGGGACCAAGCTGTTTGTGCGCACCGGCGGGCATGGCCCTGCGGTCGTACTATTGCATGGCTATGGTGAAAGCGGCGATATGTGGTCACCGCTGGCGATCGAGCTTGCGAAGGATCATACCGTTGTCGTTCCCGACTTGCGCGGCATGGGTCTTTCCGAACATCCGGCAACAGGCTACGACAAAAAGACCGAAGGCGAAGACATCGCGGGCGTGCTGGATGCGCTGCATATCGACAAAACGCAAGTCGTCGGCCATGACATCGGCAATATGGTGTCATATGCCTTTACCGCAGGTCACCGCGACCGCGTGACGAAACTTGTTTTAATGGAAGCGCCGCTGCCGGGCATTGGCCCCTGGGATGATATTCTCAAAAGCCCGCTGCTCTGGCACTTCCGCTTCGGCGGCAAGGATATGGAGCGGCTGGTGAAGGGCCGCGAGCGTATTTACCTCGACCGTTTCTGGAATGATTTCTCGGCCGATCCGAAAAATTTTGATGAATCGTCCCGCCAGCATTACGCCGCGCTCTACGCCCGCCCCGGCGCGATGCATTCCGGCTTTGCGCAATTCGCCGGCTTTGATCAGGACGTCATCGACAACCACGCGTTTCTGGAACAGGGCAAGCTGGACATGCCCGTGTTCGCCGTCGGCGGTGAAAAATCCTTCGGCACCATGATGCAGACGGTTGCGGAAGCTGCGGCGTCAAACGTGACAGGCATTGCCATCGCCAATAGCGGCCACTGGCTGATGGAAGAACAGCCGGCTGCAACAGTGAAAGCCGTCGCGGCATTCCTGCGCGAGTAACTTGTAGCATGTTTTCCGGGGGAAGTGGTGGACACAGCAGGGATTGAACCTGCGACCCCTACCATGTCAAGATAGTGCTCTACCGCTGAGCTATGTGTCCGTACCAAGGTGCTATTAGGTAGCATAAAGGCGCGTTTTGCGGCAAGCGATTCTTTAAATCATTGAAATTAAGGCGTTCTGCGCGTGTTTCCGTGTGGGAAAATGCTGATTCACAAAAAGTTTGCCCCCGCCGGGGGGACGGCGGGGATATGCGCTCCGCGCATCAAATAAAAGTTTGCCCCGGCTGGGGGGACAGCCGGGGCAGGGGGTTACGGAGTGGGGGAAGTGCTCCGTTGGGGGTCAATCTATCTCTATGTGCCGTCCTTTTTACTGCGCGTGCTGGTGGCGCGGCGAGGTACGGGCGAAATCTGCGTAAATGATCTTGCCGTCGGGGTTACCGGGGCCGCCGCTGGCTTTCTGCGGCAGGCTGCCCTGGCCCATCATGTAGCGGACGCGGCTGACAATCTCCTTCAGGTGGAAGGGGCGCGAGGTGACCGGAGCCGGCGCATAAGCGGGCGTTGCGTGGGTGTCCATGGCGACACCGGCGAAGCCGGTCAGGAAAATCACCTGCAGGCCGGGGTTGTCCTGCAAAGCCTTCTGGGCGAGGACGAAACCATCGATGCCGGGCATCACAACGTTCACAAGCAGAACGTCATACAAATCTTTGGAAGACACGCGCCAGGCATCAAGGCAATTGTCGACGATCTCGACGCTGTTGCCGGCCTTTTTCAGCGTGGTGTAGAGGTAATCGGCGGTGGTGGTGTTGTGTTCTGCGATCAGGATGCGTGCCATTTAATCAGTACTCCCCAGTATTGTTTATGTTCACTTAAGGCGTCTTAACCCCAACTCTTCTTTTGTCTTTCGTTCGGTTCGTCTTTTATGCCGTCGTCTTATGTTAATAGTAAAACATTTTACGGAAACTCGGTCAAGGGTGTTTATGAACAAAACGTTAAGGATTGGCGACATATAATTTCTTGGTCAAGTGAGAAATTCTTGTTTTACAAGGGCTTGCCGGAAAGGCACAGCAGTCCGAAAACTTTACAAATTGTTAAAACTTCAGGCTATGGTCAGTCATATTTGGCCTGACAGGGAGTTTTCATGCGCCGGTTGTTCACCCTTATGCTTTTGATTTCGCTGCTGTTTACAGGAGTCGCTAAAGCCGCAACGCCGGCAACGGCGACCCCGCAACAGCCGTTAACACTCGAGCAGTTTAAGGAAGCCCTGCCATCGAACGCCGAAGAGCTCGATATGGCGGGTTTCAAGGCGCTGGAGGCCAAGGGAGCCGTGGTGGTGCTGGATGTGCGCTCCAAGGAAAGCTTCGCCTACCGCCACCTTGCAGGCTCCATCAACGCGCCCCTGACTGACCTCACCGAAAAGAACCTGCCGCAGCTGGTGCCTGACAAGGCAACGCCCGTCGTCCTCGCCTGTGATTACAGCTTTATGCCGACGCGCATGGTCGCCATGACCATTCAGGCCTATCCGGTATTGAAAGCCAGCGGCTACCAGCGCATCTACCGCCTTAATCTGTGGAAGAGCGCCGCGAATGCCCAGATGCTGTCGGACGAAGCTCAGGAAAAGGAACTGGCCTTCGAGGGGACAAGCGTAAAAAAAAAGCCTTAAGTGAAATTCTGCCGATTCCGCTTACCGATGATAACAGCACCAATGGCCGTTATCCGTTCCTGAAAGACCTGAAAGAAGAAAGCGACGACGCGACTGACGCCGGCCAGGGCAGCAAAGATGTGCCCATCGACTTTATTTTATATAGCTTCACCACGGTAGATATTATTGCGGTCAGCATGCAGAACCGCGTCATTTGCACCAACGCCGGCTGCCCGATTGCTTTCTTCCGCCGCAGCGGGCCCAGCTATGAAAGAATTCCGACAACTGTGAAGCTGAACGGCGCGAGGCTTTTTGAAATGGCCTGTGGCGGTGCCACCGGCATTATTTTCACCGGCCCCGGGCAATATGCGGCGCACCTCTGGACTTACAAAGGCGGCGATTTCAAAGACGTCAAGGATGCGCTGGAGCATAAGCACGATTACATTAGCCCTGACGATGTAAAGAATTGCGAATAAAAAAACGGCGCCTGATGAGGGCGCCGTTTTTAGTTTTTAGTGACGGAAGAAGGCTTATTGCTTCTTGTCGTCTTTCTTCTCGTCTTTTTTCTCATCGTCCTTCACGGCATCGTCTTTGCCGGTGAGGCTGTCTTTGTCATCCGACTTGGCGTCGTCGGGTTTCTTGTCATCGGCGGCGGGCGCACCGGCGCGGACTTCGGCGATTTTCTTTTTCAGGTCTTCCTTGTCGGGAACGCCCGAGAATGCGGTCTCGTTAATCACGAAGCTCGGCGTGCCGTTGAAGGACATCTGGCTGGCAAGGGCGCGGTTGCGCTCCAGCTGCATCATGGCATCCGTGCTGTCGACATAGCTTTTGGCAGCGGATAGGTC
>JBBQWK010000037.1:0-9683 GCA_038210695.1 Alphaproteobacteria bacterium | reverse complement strand
TTTCCACGAAAAAGACAATCGCCGCTGGGCGGATGTTAAAATCACCAAGCGCGGCAGCTGGCAGGCCGTGCCGCTGGATTTTGACGCGGGCGTGACCGCGCAAAAAGCATTTATCGCGGCGGTCAAAAAGCTGCATGCCGGCTATCTCGCCAGCTGAAATCCGGCAACACCGCAGCGCAGCAAACTGATTTCATTCGTTTTATTTTTTGACGCACCCCCTTGTCACCGGCAGATTCGGGGGCGCATACTTCAGCGATATTTCATATTCGCTTTTTAAAAACGGGGATGGTGGCCATGCCGCAAGACAAACCCAAAAGCAGGAATGCCGGCCAGTTCGACCAGGCGGTCGCAGGCACGGCTTATTACAGCATTTTAAGCATTGAACAGGCACCGGATGATGTTTCCCCCGGCAAATGGGAAGTGCTGTTTTTCGTCTCCGGCTCCAAAGACGACGTGGATGTCACAAGCCCCCTCAAAACCGCCGAGCTGCACCGCATGCTGAAAAGCTATTACGCCGGTGCAGGCAAAGAACGCCCCGAGTTCGAGGGCGAACTTTCAAAAAACCTTCACCTTGCCCGCGTGCCGACGAAAGAGCGCGCCGAACGCCTGGCCTCAGAACTCGTCTTTATATTTAAAGATGCAGGCCTGCAGCCTATGAAGGAAGAAGTCGGCAAATACCAGCCGATGGCGCCCGACTCCTCGCGCCCCAAGCCGAAGCCGCGCCCGCGCAAGCCGTAATTATTTGCAGCTGATATTTTCGATGAGAACCTGCGCCGGGAGCGCGTCGTTATTGCCCGCCTGTTTTTCAAGAATGAAAATGCACTTCACCACCATCTTGCGGGGTTTCGCATCGCCGAGCTTTTTCGCGGTCATGTCGGCTCTGGCGACATAGTGCGGGTAATCCTTGTATTTATCGTCAATCGCGGCGGCAAAGCGCGCGGGGCCCTTGGTGATGACGAATTCAATATCCACATCGGGCGAATTATTAAGGTCGATATATTTTGACCACTGCAACCCGTCGACAAAGGCTTTCCAGCCTTCCGGCGTAAAGAAGGCGCGGCCGTCATTCAGGCTGGAAACATCGCCGATGGATAAATCCATGACAGCGGCGGCGATGCGGCGGAAAAGCAATTCGTCTTTCTGCGGCAGTTGCGGTTTCGGGTCATCCAGCGCGGCGCTGGCCGCCAGCGTTTCAGAACGGTAGGCTTTGGAAAATTCTGCCGGCGCCGCTTGGCGTCCCGGCGTGCCGCCAAGAGTGAGGTAACCGACGCCAAGAACGCCGATGGCGAAAAGGCCGCCGATGATACGGTAGAGCGCCGGAATATTCGTGGCACGCATGGTTAATGTGCCGTGCAGGTGAATTGCTTGAGCACGATCGCTTTCGGGGCAACATCCGCCTCTTGGCCATCAACGGTCATGCTGCAGGAAAGATTGCCGGCGATTTTGCCAAGCGTCTGCGTGCCGGAGAAGGTCACGGTGTAATCGCTGCGCGTGTGCACACCAAAGGCCGAGCCTTGGGTAATTTTGAAGGTCTGCGTATGGATGGGCACGCCATGGTCCGTAATCAGCCCCGCCTTGCGCAGATCGTCCATATAGGCGTCCCAGGCGGGGGCGGTGAAATACTTCTGGCTGGCGAGCAGGCTGTCTTCATTGTTTTCATCGAAGCTCATCGCGGCTTCTGCGGCTTCGCGCAGGCTTGCGGCCAGTTCCCCCTGCACGAAGCTGCCGGGAACGATGACGGGGGCACTGGCAACCGGCGCATGATGCGACGTGCCGAACTCCTGATAGCCGGTATAGCCGATGATAATGGCGGAAAGCACAAGGGCGACGATAATTCCGCGGTTCATGACTTACGCTGCCTCCGCTTTAAGCTGCTGCAGGTAGTCGCGCATGACACCGGCGCGCTTTGCGCCCTCGATACGCGCAGATTTGGTCTGCAGCATGTCGGCGACTTTGAATAATTTGACAAAGAAATGGTCAACGGCGTAATGGCGGTCATCCGCATCGCGCGCTTCGGCCAGAATATCGCCTTCTTTATAATAAGGCTTGCCCATGATGGCATTGGTGCTGAAGCAGCGGGCGATGCCGATGGCCCCAAGGCTGTCGAGACGGTCGGCATCCTGCACCACTTTCGCCTCGATCGTTTCGGGCGTGATGCCGGCGCTGAAGCTGTGCGCGGCGATAGCATGACGAATGGCCTCAAGGTATTGCGCCGGATAGCCGATATCCTGCAGATATTCAACCGCAGCATCGCCCGACAGGCGCGATGCCTGGCTGCGGCGGGGGTCATTCTTCGGAACATTCACGAAATCGTGGAAATAAGCGGCTGGCAGCACAATGTTCAGGTCGGCCTTTTCCTCAACCGCGAGCTTGAGCGCAGCAGCGACGACACGGCGGATATGCAGCACATCATGCGAGGGATCGGTCGAGGGAAAAAGCTCTGCCGCCTTGACGCTGAAAATCACTTCCCATTTTTTCAAGTTTTCCGGCAGCATCAGAATTCCGCCTTCTTGACTTGTTCGATTGCGGTGCTGAAGGTATGCGGCCCGGCAATGTTGGGCAGGAAAATATTTTTGTCATCCAGCGTATAGGTGATGATGTAAACGTGGCCGTAATCCATCCAGTTGCCGAGAAGCGACTGCATGATGTTGCAGTAGTTAATCTCACGCACGTTCATTTTATAGACGAGGATGGAGAAGACGCCCGACTTGTACAGAAAGCGCTTGTCGGTCAGGACGATTTCGGTTGTCCACTTGTAAACCATCTTGGCAAGGAACGAGAACCCGCCGACAACAAGCCCGAACAGCGGCGGGATAAGTTCATACCGCGCAATGCTGTTGTCATGGCTGGAGGCTGCAAGCTTGTGCAGACCGAACTGGACGGCGATGCCCAAGGCGATCCACACCACCGCCGACAAAAAGGCGCGGAAGGTATAGATCCAGTGGAATTCGGCGCGGCTAACGATACGCTCGTCCTCCAGCAGCGTCTGCTGCAGGAAACGGCTCAGCGGCTTTTGCGCACGCGCATCAGGCCGGTCATGGGTAATATGCGGTGAATCGGATAATTTGTCTGACAAGGGGTATCTTTCGCGGCAGGGCTGGTTTGCTGCTACATAATCGCATGCGGCAGGGCCAGAGTCAAAACCCCCTTCCCGCCCTGAAATTGCGGGTTATAATGCCGTTATGCGTATTTTCCTCACCGGTGGCTCGGGCGACCTTGGCAGCCTGCTGACCGCAGATCTTATTGCCCGTGGCGACACAGTCGCCAATATCGACATGGCACCCCCGAAGGTGACGGGCGCCGAATTCATCCATGCCTCCATCATGGACCGGCACACGCTGGCCAAAACCATGCCGGGCACATTTTGCGTCGTCCATATTGCCGCCTGGCACGGCATTCACGAGGCGCAGAAAAGCCGGACGCCGGCGGAATTTCACGACCTCAACGTCACAGGCACTTTCAACGTGCTGGAGGCCGCGGCGGTGGCGGGGGTTAAAAAATTTGTCTTCATATCCTCCACCAGCATCCGTGACCGCTACGGCGTCTACGGTCATACGAAAATCCTGAACGAGGAAATGTGTCAGGCCTATGCCCGCCGCCATGGCATGCGCATCATCATACTGCGCCCGCGCGCTTTTATTCCGCCATGGAACCGCGGTGTCTACAAAAACTACATCGACTGGACGCACTGGTTTATGCGCGGCGCGGTGCATATCGACGATGTAACACAGGCCGTATTGAAAGCCATCGCCCGCCTTGCCGATACAGCGCCGCTGCCGGAACCTGCCCCCGCCGTCGATATTGACGGCGCTTACGAATATACGCCCGAAGACATTGCCAGCTGGAGCGAAAAGACCTTCGACAAATATTACGCCGCATACCGTGAACTCGCATTAGAACACGGCCTTGAAACAACCAAGCCGCCGCGCATTCTTGACGGCAGACCGGCTGTCGCGCTTATCCGTTATGCGCCTGTCTACAGCCTTGCCACGTTGCTGCGGGAGCTGGAGCGTTATGGCGACGCCGGTCCGCCCGCGCCCTTCACGCCATAAAAAAAGCCGCCCCGTTTAGGGGGCGGCTTTTCTATTAAGGCTGTATCTAGTCGTTAAACAGGTTCAGCTGAATGCCCGGTCGATAATTATTACGGTATTGATCCGGATAATAGTACGTCGGGCGCGGGGCGTAATATTGCGGCTGCGGCTGGCGGCATTCCTTGCGCACGCGCCAGGTGTGGTGGCCGAGGGCGTCTTCATGCTCGTAGTAGCAGCTGGCGGGGTAGTAATTAGGCCGGCCCGCATAGCGGTAATCCGGCGCGGGGTAATAGCCGCTGTTGTATTGTTGCTGATAGTATTTGTTTTCGTAGTATTCACGGCTGTGTGCCTGCGCGGCGGTGCTGGCAAGCAGCATGCCGAGGGCAAAGAAGGACAGAAGTAACTTTTTCATGACATTCACCTTTTGTGACGGATCCTTGGAATGCAAACGAATGAAACCGAATTCCTGCCCAAACCCTGTTTACTTTTTTACACGAAACAACTGATCAATATCCTGCACAAAGTTATTACCATTTAAATCAATGGTTTATAGAAGGCGCGCGCCGTTCCTGACCTTGCCTTCCGGCACCACCAGCACTGTATTCCCGTCCACATCATCAACGCCGGTGGTCAGAACCTGCGAAATGAATGGCCCCACCTGCTTTGGCGGGAAGTTGACGACGCAGAGCACTTGTTTGCCGACAAGCCCCTCCGGCTGGTACTTCACCGTGATTTGGGAGGAAGATTGCAGCAGGCCGATATCCGCGCCGAAGTCGATCCATAACTTGTAGGCGGGTTTCCGCGCTTCCTTGAAAACTTCGGCCCGCATAATGGTGCCGAAATGCAGGCCGACTTTCATGAAATCGTCAAAGCCGATGGTGGGTGCTGTCGTCATCACTGTCTCCCTTTTGTGACGCCGATTATAAAACAGCAGCGGCGGATTGCGATTTTATTTTCAAGCTTTCGCGCGGCGTGGTTTAATGGAGTCAGGCGTGAAAATCGCGCTGTTTAGAAATCAACAGGAGAAACCCTTATGGGCAAGTCACAAGACCAGAAAAAAGAAACCAAGAAAAAACCCCTCAAAACCGCCGCCGAGAAAAAGCAGGCGAAACGCGACAAGAAGAAGTAATTCTTTTCGTTGTTTTGAGACAAAAAAGGCCGCTTCATCTGAAGCGGCCTTTTTTATGGCGTTAATACGCGACCGATCAGCCGCTTTGTCATTTCGGCATTCATGTCCTGCAAATCCTTGGCGATCTGGCCGTGCGCCTGAAGCTGGCTGAGGCCCGGATGGTCGACGATGAGCAGTTCGGCACTGCCGCCCGCAGCCTTCAGCTTCTTTTTAAGCAACCGGCTGGTATCCACCGCATCCTGCCGCACCTTTGTTGCCGCCATGATAAACGGCGGGTAGCTGCCGTTTTCTGTCACGTTCCACACCGGCGAGGCATCTTTCAGTACATCTTCATCCGTACCAAAGGCGGCATCAACCATGGATTTAACGAACATGGATGGCTGCGTCAGGTCGAAGCTGGCGGTATCGATCGGGAAGACGTTGGCGATGGCCGTGGAAGGCGTTAAGTGATGCGCGGCCAGAAGCCGCGGGTTAGTCGCCACCAAAGCCACCAGATGCGCCCCCGCCGAATGGCCGAGCAGCGACAGCCGTGCGGCATCCCCGCCGTAAGCGCCAATATGTTCATGCGCCCAGGCAATGGCCGCCGCCACATCCTGTACATGCGCCGGATGGGTATAGGTAGGGGATAGGCGGTAATTGACGCCGACCATGACAATCCCGCGCATAGCCCAACCGGTTAGCAGCGCCGTTGCCGCCCCGCCCTGCATATCCCCGTGACGCCAGCCGCCGCCATGCACCCACAGCACAACGGGACAAAGCTTATCGCGGCATATATCCGGCCGGTAGACGTCGACAATCTGCGCGGCATTCGGCCCGTAGTGGATACTACGCGTCACGGCAATATCCGCCCGCGCGAAAGTAGGGAAAAGCAGGATAAGGATGAAGAGTAGTTTATTCATGATAATACCCGCAAAACGATGGCCACGCCGCTGGGCGCATTTCCTATTATACGCCAATTTATGCTTGATGGAATTGATATGGCAGGGCAGTCTCGGAACACCATGACCACAAGACGCAGGCCAACGTGACCGATACCCGAGAAGAAAACCCGAAACCGGAACTCGTCATCGACTTTGTCGGCGGCGCAGTGGGTCATCGCCTGCGCGTCGGCGAGGGCCGCAAACAGGCGCTGCCCAAGGCGGTCGGTTTCGGCAAAGGCATTGTTCCTAATGTTGTTGATGCGACCGCTGGCCTCGGCCGTGATTCCTTTTTACTGGCGGGTTTGGGCGCGCAAGTCACCTTGATTGAGCGGTCGCCGGAAATTCACGCGCGGCTGGCGGATGCCATGGCTCGCGCCAGCGCAGAAGGCGGGCGCTATGCGGACATTATTTCGCGCATGACCTTGCTGCAGGGAAACTCCATCGAATTATTGCCGGGCCTTGCGCCGGACGTTGTGCTGGTCGACCCGATGCATCCGCCACGCCACAACAGCGCGCTGGTCAAAAAAGAAATGCGTGTGTTGCGCGATATTGTCGGCACGGATGCCGACCAGCTGAAATTGATGCAGGTCGCCTTGGCCTGCGCCAAAAAACGCGTTGTCTTGAAATGGCCGCAATATGCCGAGCCGATGCAGGGCCTTCCCAAGCCATCACACCAGATCGCCGGTAAAAATACGCGCTACGACGTTTTTATGATGCCAAAGGAATTGGTGTCCCCGGCGTGATTCGAACACGCGGCCCTCAGTTTAGGAAACTGATGCTCTATCCAGCTGAGCTACGGGGACCAATAAACAAGAAAATAGCGCATTGCTGCGCTATTTTCAAATCTTAACAAATCAGCGCTGCGGCGCCCAATTCAGTTCCGCAGCGCCCGAATTAACGGTGCGGGCCGCGGTTTTGCTGGCCGCCACGGTCATTACGATCATGATGGTCGTTGCCGCCACCGCGATCATCACGGCCACGCTGCTGTTGCTGGCCGCGGTTATCGCGGTTATCCCAGCCACGATTGTCCCAACCATGGTTATCGTTGCGATGGTCGTTACGCGGCTCAAAACGAGGCTCGAAACGCGGCTGCTCGTAATTGCGGTGCTGCGGCGGGAAGAGCGGCAGGGCGTGCGGGCGGTGGTTGTTGAAATCCCAATTGCGGCCATGATCGCGGTAGAAAGGGTCTTGCCAGCCATGCGGACGCAGTAGCCAGCCGATGCCAAGGATCGGGCGGATGGGGTCGCACACCACGTAAGACGGATAACGCTGCACGTAAATGCGCGAAACCAGTTCGTTCTGGGCAAGGCGGCTTTCCAGCACCGCGGTATTGTCCCGTGCGCGCTCAAAAGCATAGGCAGAATTGGGATCATCAAGATTGAAGGCGCGGGCGACGGTGGCCTGATTGCCGTTCAGCGTGAATTCAAGGCCGATGTTCTCGCCGCTCTGAGCGACAGCAGAGGTATAGCCAAGACCGGCGCGGTAATACTGGCGCTCCACACCCACGTTATAGGCGACATCGTTGATCGCGTCCTGGCTGACGTAAGCGGCATCGACGTATTGCTGCTGGCTGTAAACGGTTTGGCCGGGATTGACGGGGACGGTCTGCGCTTCGGCTTTGCTGCCGAGGCCGACGAGGCTTGCTGCGGCAAGCGTAAAGCTGAGGGCGAGTGATTTGATGCGATTCATCTTGGGTGATTCCCTTTCTGGTGAGTCCCGCTTTTGATGTGACGAGGCAAGGTATAACCCGCGGCCTGAAAACCGTCAAAGGGATTTATGGCAACTTAATTGCGCCGCCAAATAGGCATGCGTTTTCATGCGGTTAGAACGCCGGAATGACAGGGAGTTATTTTAGGAGCCGAGCTCGGGGAAAGTCGGCGCTTTCGGCGCACGGCCACCGCCGCCACTAAAGCCCGGGATCGCTTTGAGCGGCGGGGGGTTGCCACCCAGCTGCTCCAGCTTCGCACGCGCTTCGGCAATGCCGTAGCCGCTGGCAAGTTCACGGAAAGGACGCATGAAAACGTTGGGCGCCGGACTTGCCGTGCCGTCGAGATGAACCTGCTGCACATAGGTGGTGAGCTCAAGGTTCTTGAAATCGTAAACGTTGATCATGACGGCCAGCACATCGTTTTCGGGCTTTTCGCTGTACATTACGGGGATCGGCTTGCGCTCAAGCACGGTCATGCCGTCAATCATCTCGAAACCGAAGGGGCCGGCACCGGGTGAAGGCGGCGCGTTGTCTGCGGGTGTGTTGCCGTTGGCGGCGGCGGGCGCGGCCTTGGCGAAATCCTGACCAGCGGCAGTCTTTTTTGGCGTCGACTTAGGCTTTGTCATGACCTTGATTCCCCTGATTTTTGAACACGTCGCTATTGTAATAAAATAAGCGGAAAATGTCAAATCCGGTAACTAAATAACAGAAGACCATCCCGCCTTCGTTTGAGGGATGCTGTTGGTGGCCTTGGTTTTTCAGGTTTTTTTGGGGCCGAAGCTGGGAGGCTTTAGCGGCGTAATCGCGCGCTTTGTGCTGAAGCTGCGATCAAGGATGTCTTCAATCGAGCCCGGGTCGCCGCCCAGCTGGGTTAACGCCTGATGCGCGTCCTCGATGGCGGTTTTATTTTCGAAGCCGCTGAAAGGTACAATGGCGGAGGACGGTTCTGTCAGCGGCTCGAAACTGCCGGAGATTTGCTGGGTCGTCACAGTCGCGAGGTAGGATTTGAAATCAAATACCGTTGTGGTCATGGAAAAGGATTTTACACTGTCGCCATACAGCGCATAGATAACAGGGGCGAAGTAACGCTCCAGCACGCGGTCGCTATCAATTTTTTCGTAGCCCGACTGCATGGCCATGCTGCGAAAGCCTTTGGTTGCATTGAAAGCTTCAATCAGTTTCAGTTTTTTCGGCTCGGCCATATTCAGTCGCTCCCTTTGGGCTTGAAGGTGACAGGCGTGCCGCGCACCGGAAGATCCTTCTCAAGCCGCATGCCAAGACTGAGCACCTGATCGAGCGCCGGCGGCGTGCCGCCCTGCTCGACGAGCGCCTGATGCGCATCGCGGATGCCCTGCTTGTTCTCGATTTCGCTGAAGGGAGTAACCGTCATGTTGGTGGTATATTCGCCCGTGTTGCCGCCGCGATTTTCGACGAGGGTCGACATCTGGTAGGTGGTGAAGTCGAAAATCTGCATCAGGCTTGCCTTGCGCCACTGGTCCATCGGCACGAAGCGGCGGTACAACACCGTATTGTCATCAATCTTCTGATAGCCGGTCAGCCGGCTCTCCGCGCTGGAGAGCAAGTTGAAATCAACCTTCGGCAATTTTTTCGGCGGCTGCGCGGACAAGGCGTTGGACCTTCTGTCTTCAGGAAAACGGTTGGCGTATTTCTGTTGAGTTGCAGGACGTTAGCAGTCACCCTCCTTTATGTCAATCTTGCAGGATTTGCTTTGGAATTGAGGGACTTATATAACTGCTGCAGCGCCCCTACCCCCGCATACAGGAAGACCCCGCATGAAACGCGTGCTTTTGTTCCTTTGCAGTCTTGTCATCGCCGCCACCATCGCGTTTTTCGCGCTGCTGGAAATCTCGCCTGCGCATGAAGACTGGCGCAAG
>JBBQWK010000036.1:0-9734 GCA_038210695.1 Alphaproteobacteria bacterium | reverse complement strand
ACTGCTCCGCTTTGGCGAGCTTCTCGGGCGACAAGGTCGATTTCATCACCGCCAGCAGCGATTCCATCTTATAAATTTTGGCCAGTGCCAGAGGACTCAGGAAATCGGCGAATAGCTGGTCGCTGCAATCCGCGCCGCGCTGTACCAGCAGTTTCGCAGCCTCTTCCTGTCCGTTGATGATGGCAAAGGCGAGGAGGGGCTGGCGGTAGGGGGATTGCAGGTTGGGGTTGAGGCCGCGGTCAAGCGCGGCTTCAAGTGCTTTTACGTTGCCAACGGCAGCCGCGGCATACCCAATGTTGCCTTCGCCGCCGTCTTTGCCCGGCTGCGCGTCAATCCAGCGGGTAGCGTTCACATTCGCGCCACGGTCGATGAGGGCGAGGGCGGTTTCAAAATCACCGCTATAAGCGGCCTTGCAAGCCTTGGCATCATCATTGCGATGCTGGAATTTCTGGAAGGCGGCGGATAAAAACTTCATTGTTTTTCCTGCTTTCTTTGGCTTATTTGGCGGTTCCGATTGGGGTACTATAACACAGCTTCTGGTTATGTCAAGATATTATGTCCTTAGAAAACCATCGTAATCCGGCTTTGGCGCAAGCCGTGCCGAGTGCTATAAATCATGTCAGATTTCGATACCTCATTTCAGTCAAAGGAAACCAGACATGGGACAGGCACAAATGAAACCGCAACCGCAGCAAGGCCTTACGCACCACAACGTGCGCGTTCACCCCGAAAAAGACTTGTTGCAGAAGCAGGACCAGCTGGCTTGGAAGATGGCCGAGGTCGCTGCCGACCCCGTAGCGGTCGACAAAGACGTGACCGAAATGATCATCAACCGCATGATTGATAACGCCTCCGTCGCCGTCGCCTCAGTGAACCGCGGCCCGGTCACGACCGCCCGCATGCAGGCGCTTGATCATCCGCGTGCGCCGAAACGTGGCGCGACGGTTTTTGGCGTTCCCTCATCAAAACAATACAGCGCCGAATGGGCCGCTTGGGCAAACGGCACCGCCGTGCGTGAGCTTGATTATCATGACACCTTCCTTGCTGCGGATTATTCGCATCCGGCTGACAATATCCCGCCCATCCTCGCGGTTGCGCAACAGACCGGCAAAGACGGGCAGGCGCTGATCCGTGGCCTTGCCACGGGCTATGAACTGCATATCAACCTTGTGAAGGCTATCTGCCTGCACAAGCATAAAATCGACCATATCGCGCATCTGGCACCGGCCGCCGCCGCCGGTATCGGTACGATGCTGGGTCTTGATACGGATACCATCTACCAGAGCATCCAGCAGGCGCTGCATGTTTCCTGCACCACGCGTCAGTCGCGCAAAGGGCAGATTTCCAGCTGGAAGGCTTTTGCGCCTGCCCATGCCGGCAAGCTCGCGATCGAGGCTGTTGATCGCTGCATGCGCGGGGAGGGCGCTCCCTCGCCGATTTATGAGGGAGAAGACAGCGTTGTCGCATGGATGCTGGATGGCAAAGACGCCAACTACAATGTACCGCTGCCGGGCAAAGGCGAGCCGAAGCGCGCGGTCCTTGAAAGTTACACCAAGGAACACTCCGCGGAATACCAAAGTCAGGCGCTGATTGACCTTGCCGCGCGCATGGGTAAGAAAATCACTGACTGGAGCAAAGTAAAGGATGTGCTCATCCATACCAGCCACCATACGCATTACGTTATTGGCACCGGCGCCAACGACCCGCAGAAAATGGACCCGACTGCCAGCCGCGAAACGCTTGACCACAGCATCATGTACATCTTCGCGGTCGCGCTGCAGGACGGCACCTGGCACCACGTCAATTCCTACGCGCCGGAACGCGCGCAGCGCAAAGACACCGTCGCGCTTTGGAATAAAGTGCGCACCGTTGAAGATCTGGAATGGACGAAGCGTTACCACTCTGCCGACCCGAATGTGAAAGCCTTTGGCGGCAAGGTCGAAATCACGCTGGAAGACGGCACAAAAATTATCGACGAGCTGGGCGTTGCCAACGCGCACCCCTTCGGCGCCAAGCCTTTCGGCCGCGCAGACTACATCCGCAAATTCATGACACTGACGGACGGCATCGTGGAGCCGAAGGAGCAACAACGCTTCCTCGATCTCGTGCAAAAACTGCCGAACCTTTCGGCGGACGAACTGATGGGCCTCAACGTTGAAATCGCGGAGAAGAACCTTGCCACAGGAAAAAAAGGCCTCTTCTGAAAACGTAGCTGCTTATGATGTGCGGATAGAGGAAGTGGAAGCCCGCTACCTCGCCGCCATCAAAGGGCATGTGACGCTGCAGGACGCTTTCGAGAAAATTCCGCCGATGCTGAAATCCGCGTGGAAGTTTGCCGAAAAGGCAAATTTGCATCCGGCAGAGCCGGTGATTATTCTCTATCGCATGAACCCCGAACATTCCTTCGAGGTTGAAGGCAGCGATATTGAAGCCGGACCTTCCGTCGCCGAACGGTTCTACACCAAGGGCGCGCTGACATGCTCCATGACGCCCAAGGGAACCGTGCTGACAACGCAGCACAAGGGTGACTACGAGAATATCTTCGAAGCGCATGCCGCTATTCACCGCTGGTGCAGTATAAACAAGCGCGAGGTCGAGGGAAATTGCTGGGAAGTTTACTATAACTGCCTTGGCGAAACAGAAGACCTTGTCACGGATATTTATTACCTTCTTGCATAGGACAATCCATGCTTTTTACCAAAAAGAACGCAGCGCAGAAGCGCCTTGATTTCATCAAGGGCCTGAAGTCCGGCAAGCTGCTCCGCTTCCCCGGCGCGATGAACCCGCTGACGGCGATGATGATCGAGAAAAAAGGGTTCGACGGCGTTTATATTTCGGGTGCGGTTCTTTCCGCCGATCTCGGCCTGCCGGACATTGGCCTGACAACGCTGACGGAAGTCTCGCAGCGCGGTCACCAGATTGCGCGCGTGACGGAATTGCCAACGCTGATTGATATTGATACCGGTTTCGGCGAACCCATGAGCGCGGCGCGGACCGTGCAGATCATGGAAGACATGGGCATTTCCGGCTGCCATATCGAAGACCAGGAAAACCCGAAACGTTGCGGGCACCTTGATAACAAGGCAGTTTTGCCCGTTGGCGACGTCGTGCGGAAAATCGCCGCTGCCGCGCGCGGCAAGCGCGATGCGAACTTCATGCTAATGGCGCGGACGGATTCCCGTGCTGCAGAAGGCCTTGACGCTGCGATCGACCGTGCCAAAGCCTATGTCGATGCCGGTGCCGATATGATTTTTCCTGAAGCGATGCAGGACGAAAAAGAATTTGAAACGATGCGTAGGGCAATTGCCGTGCCGCTGCTTGCGAATATGACCGAATTCGGCAAATCAAAACTGCTGACGGCGGAACAGCTGGAAAAACTGGGATATAACCTCGTCATTTACCCGGTAACAACGCTGCGGCTTGCCATGGGTGCGATTGATCGCGGTCTTGATGTCATCAAAAAAGAAGGCACGCAGGAAAGCCTGCTCGGCGAGATGCAGCACCGCAAAGACCTGTATGCGCTTCTGCAGTACGAAGACTACAATGCCTTCGACCAGAACATTTTCAATTTCAAGGTAAGCAAATAATCAGGCGTGAATATCTAGCTGGTTGCCGCGCACGGCATCGGCAATGATAATATCGGCCAGCTTCTGCGCGGCTTTTTCAGGCCTCACCACCGGCGTTGCCGAGGCGAGGGGCTGGATAGCTGAAGGCGAGACCGGTGAAACCTGCATGTGTCTGCCCTATGATGGCCAAAGACCGGAAATTACACACTGATATCTAGATTTGTGCCCATCGTGGAGGAAGCGGCAATCATGTCAGCAACGCTCTGCTCAACCTTGGCGTTTTGCTTGAGCATGCTTAATGCCACCGTATTGGTTGCAGCAGTTTGCTGAAGGGCGATAGCGACAGATGCGATATCCAATTTTCCTCACAATCTTTATACAGTCTACCGTGAATTGTTGAACAAATTATTAACATATAAGTCATTGTTATACTTGGTAAAATTAAGCCTTGCACGTGGCCGTTCTAGGCTTTAAGCCATTAGGAGTGGTTTACAAAAAAAAGGAATCTCCGATGAGCAACCAGAACGCGCACCCTGAAATCAAAATCGCCAAGGGTCTTGCCGGCGTTTATTCCGACACATCGAAAATCTCCAAGGTTTTCGATGAAACCAATACGCTGACCTATTACGGTTATCCCGTGCAGGAACTGGCAGAGCATTGCCGGTTCGAGGAAGTGGCATATCTGCTGTGGCATGGCGAACTGCCGACGGCGGAACAGCTGAAAAAATTTGAAGCGCAGGAACGTGCGGAGCGCAATATTTCCAAAGAACTCATCGCCGTCATCCAGCAGTTCCGCAAGGATGCGCACCCGATGGATACGCTGCGCACCGCCGTCAGCTTCCTTGGGGTCGAAGACCCTGAAGCTTCCGATATTTCTCCCGCCAGCAACATAAAAAAATCCATGCACCTGCTGGCGAAAATCCCGACGATCATCGCGGCTGACTTCCGCATCCGCAAAGGGCAGGAGCCTATCGCGCCGCGCAACGACCTTTCCATGGCTGAAAACTTCTTCCACATGTATTTCGGCAAAGTGCCGGACGCGAAAATCGTGCGCTGCTTCGATGCATCCCTGACGTTCTATGCGGAGCATGGCTTTAACGCTTCCACCTTTACCGCCCGCACCATCGTATCGTCGCTGTCGGAGATTTATGCCGCTGTGACCGGTGCCATCGGCTCCCTCAAAGGCCCGCTGCATGGCGGCGCCAATGAAGCTGTCATGCACATGCTGCTGGCAATTGGCGATGAAACAAAGGCGCAGGCCTGGATTGACGACGCGCTCACCCACAAAAAGCTCGTCATGGGTTTCGGCCATCGCGTTTATCGCAACGGCGACAGCCGCGTGCCGCATATGACCAAGTATTTCCACGACATGGCAAAAATCGCCAATGGCCAAAAATGGGTCGAGATGGAAAACGTGCTTGCCAAGACGGTGATCGAGAAAAAGGGCATCCACCCCAACCTTGATTTCCCCGTCGGCCCTGCCTACTACCTGATGGGTTTCGAGATTCCGATTTTCACGCCGATTTTCGTTATCAGCCGCATTACCGGCTGGACGGCGCACATCATGGAGCAACTGGAAGACAATAAACTTATGCGTCCGCTTTCGGTCTATGACGGCGTGCCGCAGCGCCCGGTGCAGCCGCTGGACAAACGCAAGGCGGCGTAAGTCCTTTTTCTAGCAGCATAATTCCTCCGTTCATTCTTTTTAGGGATGAACCTGTGGTATAATATTTTCATGAATCTTGACGTGCAAGATATTGATTTCCTTCTTGGCGGGAAATTCGGGCTGCGCTACATCAATGGCCGGCCGGACCTGCTGGCGGCGCATCAACGACCTGAAGGCGTCGACGGCGACTGTTATTGTCTTTCCGGTTTGGCCCCACTGTTGCCCGCAGATGAATTGAAGAAATTTCCTGTACATCTCGGTGCCGTGCTGGCGAACAAGGCGGCGCTGCCGGCATTGCTGGAAAAAGCGCTTGGCAAAATCGTTGATCGTGCGTTGAATGAATCACCGAATGAAGGCGCCTCCATCACCTTCCTGCTGTTGAAAGATATGGCGGGCGCAAATGCGCCTTACGATGTGCATCCGGAATATGCGCCGACGGGTAAGGCCGGACGCAAAACAATTCTGCCGCAGCAAATCGTTGCGACCATCAGGCTGACGGATCTCGAACTGCTCGACGGTCAGATCAACCGCGAATTAGGGCAGGGCCCGACGCCCAAAGATATGCTGATCGATAAAATCATTGGTGGCATTGCCAAGATGCGCATTGAGGCACCGACGCTGCAAAAGACGCCAGCCGCCCGTAGCCAACCCCTTCCGCGCAACGCCTGACGATGCTGCACGAAGCCCGCAGCTTTCCACCTGTCACCGCCAAAGCGCCGCGCGCGCTGATACTAGGTTCTATGCCCGGCGTCAAGTCGCTGGAAGTTCAGCAGTACTACGCTCATCCGCAAAATGCCTTCTGGAAGATCATGTCGTCGCTGTTCGATATGCCGGTGGAAACCTATGCCCAGCGGCTAAAGGTCATCAAGGAAAACAATCTTGCCCTATGGGACGTGCTGCAGTACTGCGAACGCCATGGCAGTCTCGATACCCGTATTGATGATACGACGATCAAGGTGAATGACTTTGCCGGTTTTTTAAAAAAGCATAGCGGCATCACGCATATCTTTTTCAATGGCGCGAAGGCGGAAAAAGAATTTGTGAAACGCGTATTGCCGCAGTTGCCGCCGAACAAGCTGGTTCTGGCACGGCTGCCGTCAACAAGCCCTGCGCACGCCGGCAAGCCGTTAAAGGATAAAATCCGCGATTGGCAGGTAGTGAAAGTTTAAACCGCTTTCTTCTGCTGCGCTGCTGACGGCAGGCGAACCATTTTCTCGTATTCCTCACGGATCATGCGCGTAATGGGGCCCACCGTATAATCTTTGTCATCAATTTTGCCAATGGGCGTGACTTCCGCCGCGGTACCGGTGGCGAAGCATTCTTCGGCTGCTTCCAGCTCTTCCGGCATAATGGCACGTTCATGCAGCTTGATGCCCTTGGCGCGGATGATGTCCATGACCGTCTGGCGCGTAATACCGTTGAGGAAGCAGTCTGCCACCGGCGTATGCACTTCGCCACGCTGGATCATGAAGAAATTCGCACCCGTCAGTTCCGCCACGCGGCCACGATAGTCGAGCATCAGTGCGTCATTATAGCCATGCTTTTCCGCTTCGTGTTTCGACAGCGTGCAGATCATGTACAGACCTGCAGCTTTCGCATGCACAGGGGCAGATTCAGGAGAGGGCCGGCGCCAATGTGCCGTTTTAATCGAAATGCCTTTTTCACGTGCTTCGCCGCTGAAGTAGCTTGGCCATTCCCAGGCAGCCACAGCAAGGTGGATTTTGGTTGCCTGCGCCGCAACGCCCATCTGCTCCGCGCCGCGCCACGCCAAGGGGCGCAAGTACGCTTCGCTAATATTGGCTGCCTTCAATGTGTCGAGACAGGCCTGATTGATCTGCTCTAGCGAATAAGTGATTTTCATATCCATTGTCGCGCAACCATCCAGCAGGCGCTGGCTGTGTTCGCTCAGCTTGAAGATATTGCCGTTGTACGCGCGGATGCCTTCAAAAACGCCACTGCCGTAGTGCAGGCCGTGGGTCAGGAAATGCACCTTCGCGTCGCGCCAGGGAATAAGCTTGCCGTCCATCCAGATGGAGCCGTCGCGGTCGTCGTATGGAAGAAGTGCCATGGTGAATTCCTTGGAGAAAGGGATGCAATTTTGATGACTTCATACTATCCTGAAGGCGCGAGCTGCACAACATTAAATTAGAATTATGTCCAATCCAAAAGCCGCCGAGATCACGCCTGATAAAAAGCCGCATATCCTCGTCGTTGACGATGACGAACGGCTGCGCGATCTTTTATCGCGCTTCCTGATTGAAAACGGTTTTCTGGTGTCGACCGCGACGGATGCTGCAGAAGCGCGCGATGTTCTGAAATACCTCAATTATGACCTGCTCATTTTTGACGTCATGATGCCGGGTGAAGACGGCATGTCATTGACGAGCAGCATCAAAAAGCAGGGTATGACCACGCCCGTGCTGCTACTGACAGCGCTTGGCGAAATTGAATCGCGCATCAAGGGCTTCGAGTCAGGGGCGGATGATTACCTGCCCAAGCCCTTCGAGCCGCGCGAGTTGCTGCTCCGCATCAATGCTATTCTGCGGCGGGTTGCGGCACCGCCGCCGGCGGCAGATGAAAATATCCGCTTTGGCAAATGGACGCTGGATCTCGAGCGCGGTGAACTGTTGCACGGGGCAGAGCGCATGCCTCTTACTTCTGTCGAGCATACGCTTCTTCGCGCCCTTGCCAGCAAAAAGGGCGAGGTCATCAGCCGCGAAGAACTGGCTGCACTTTGCGAGATGAGCGCGAACGAACGCACGATTGACGTGCAGGTCACGCGCCTCCGCAAAAAAGTGGAGGAAGACCCGAAGCTGCCGAAATACATCCAGACGGTGCGTGGCAAAGGCTACGTATTGTGGTCAGACTGATGGCGGGTTCCTGGTTCAAAACGGTAAAAAGTCTTTTGCTGCCGAGCACGTTGTTCGGCCGCTCGCTTATGATTGTGGCGATGCCGGTGCTGCTGATGCAGGTTATTGTCGCTTATATCTTTTTCGACCGGCACTGGGATGCAATGAGCGACAAGCTGGTTGGCGCACTTGCAGGTGAAGTGCAGATGGTATCGGAGCGCATTGCCGAAACGCGCGGGCCTACCCAGCTGAAGGCCGTCATTCAGCAGACTTCCGGAACACTTGATTTAAAAGTTTCCGTAGATGATGAAGCCGCCGACCTGAAACGCATGGAACTGTCATTCGAGAAAATTTCATGGTTCAGCGTTGCGCAAAAGCTGAAACTTGCGCTTGAGCAGCGGCTGCATAAACCTTTCACTATCCGGCCTTATTCCGAAGACAAACTGTTTGAAATTATCGTCGCCATCGGGCCCAAAAAGACCGTTCACTTTATCGTTCCGGACAGACGTATATATAGCCCGACCACGTATATTTTCGTTTTGTGGATGATTGGCAGTGCCATTCTTCTGCTTGGCATCGCCATGGCTTTTATGCGTAACCAGATCCGCCCCATCATGCGTCTTGCGATTGCCGCAGAAAAATTCGGTAAAGGGCAGGAGGTGCCTGATTTCCGGCCCGTCGGCGCCAAGGAAGTGCGTCAGGCTTCCCGCGCTTTCCTGCAGATGCGCGACCGCCTGAAACGGCAGATCGAGCAGCGGACGGCAATGCTCTCGGGCGTTTCCCATGACTTGCGCACACCGCTGACGCGCATGAAGCTGCAGCTGGCGATGACAAAAAACAGCGCCGAAGCCGATAATCTGCGGCAGGACGTGGAAGAAATGGAGCGCATGATCGAGGGGTACCTGACCTTCGCGCAGAGCGAAAATTATGAAACCGTCGAGATGGTGGACTTGAAGCCCGTGCTGGAGCGCATTGTCGTTAAGGCGAAGCGTCAGGGCGGAAATGTGCAGGAAGCGCTGCCGGAAGAACGCATGATGATCCGCGTTCGCCCCGTCGGCATAGAGCGCGCGCTTGGAAATATCGTGACGAATGCCTGCAAGTTCGGCACCCATGTCTGGCTGACGGCGCATCAGCAGACGGAAGCTTTCGAGATTTTTGTCGATGATGACGGCCCTGGCATTCCCATGGCCTTGCGTGAAGATGTTTTCCGCCCGTTCTTCCGCGCCGAAAAATCCCGTAACAAAAAGACCGGCGGCGTTGGCCTGGGGCTTTCCATCGCGCAAGACATCGTGCACAGCCATGGCGGCGAAATTTTTCTGGAAGACAGCAATCGCGGCGGACTTCGTGTCGTTATACGCCTGCCGCTTTAAGGTTTAATTTTTGGAAATGTAATTCAACGCCTGCTCGAACCAGCCAATGCGTTTGTCGATGGCGGCCATGGTACGCGACATATCGGCTGAATCATCTTTCAACCAGACGTCGACAAGCGAGATGTACAAAGCACCAAAGGCCATGACGATGGCCGGCTGGCATTTGCCCTTGTCGAGACCGCCCAGTTTTAAGGTGCGGGCCATGGTGCGGTAGAAGCCGTGAACGAAACCGTGTGCCGTTTTGGGGTGTTTTGCCAATGCCTTCGCAACGGTGGCATAGCTG
>JBBQWK010000035.1:0-9884 GCA_038210695.1 Alphaproteobacteria bacterium | reverse complement strand
GGCGGGTTTGGATTTTGCTGCCGGCTTCTCGTCCATCTTTTCCAGCTGGTCGAGATAGCTTTCCATCAGCGACAGCCCCTTCTCCCAAAAATCGGGCGTTTCGGGATCAAGGCTGAAGGGGCGGAGCGATTCATAAAGATTGCGGGTAATGCCGGTCTCCAGAAGCTCGATATAGTTTTCGACAAAGCCCAGCCGTTCCGGCTCGCCCTGTTTCGCGGCAGCTTTATATTCCTGGTAAAGCCCCGCGACCTGAATTTGCGCGAAGGAATAGGAATAGACGTAGAAGGGCGTGTCATAGAAATGCGGCACGACCATCCAGTAATAGCGGTCATATTCGTCAAGCTCCACAGACGGCCCGTAAAATTCTTTCTGCGTCTGCACCCAGATGTCGGAAATTTCCTCGACCGAGAGCTCGCCTTTTTTGCGCGCCGCATGCACCTGCATTTCAAAGTCGTAGAACGACAATTGCTGCAGGCCGTTCAAAATCATGCCTTCGGTTTTGTCCATGAGCAGTGATTTGGCAACGGCGGGGTCTTTTTGCCTGGCCAGCATTTCTTCAAACACCAGCATTTCCGCGAAAATACTGGCGGTTTCGGAAACGGTGGTCGACATTTCGGACAGGAACAGCCCGCGCGCTTTTTCCGCCAGCACCTGATGCACGCCGTGGCCCAGTTCATGGCCAAGCGTCACCAGATCATCAATGTCGTTACTATACGTCATGAAAACATAAGGCAGGTTTGCAGGGCCGGTCGGCATTGAAAACGCACCGGTTTCCTTGTCCGCCCGCGGTTGCGCATCGATACGGCCATCGTCAAAGAACTTGCCGGCAATGCGCGCGAATTTGGGGGAGAATTTTTTAAAGGCGCGGAGGATGGTTTTGCGCGCTTCGGCAAAACTGTAGTCCGGCAAATTTTCTTTCGGCGCGTCCGGCAGCTTCATGCCCAACTGCGCGCGTTCCATGACCTCGACCCCGTGCTGCTGCGCCTTCCAGGCGTAGTAGCGATGCGACAGGCGGGAATAGGCCTTTTTCACCGTCTTGTGCATGGTATCGACAACTTCATCGCTGATGCCGTTGCCCGCATTTTCTTCCGCATCCGGGCGGGAGAACTGGCGGACATCCATGTCGATGAGCTTGTCTTTCGCCATGGTGTTGTAAATCAGCGCGGTGCGCTTGGCGTTGTCTTTTAACACTTCGGCAATTTTGCCGCGCAGCTCGACGCGTTTTTCAACGGTGGTCTTATCGTCGCCCATCATTTCATGAACATCGTCGATGGAGATTTTTTTGCCGTCAACTTCCACGCGCATGGCGTTGTAGGTTTCATGGTAGAGCCGCCGCCAGGCTTCGCGGTTGCTGTTGTAATATTCGGCGGCCATGGAATCAACTTCGGCATCGACGAGATAGCTGCGGCCGGCACGCAAACCCGCAATCCACGGCGCGTAATGCGCCAGATCCGGCGAGGCGCCGATTTTGGTCATCAAATCGCGCTCTTTCATATCGGCAATTTCGGATTCGAAGAAGGAAACCGTGCCGCCCGCCTCGCTCTGCCATTTTTTCAAGGCATCGGTTTTGGCGAAGTTATTTAAACTGTCGGCTTCCATCAAGCCGACATAGGCGGAAATTTTGGTGCGCACGGCTTCGATTGATTCATATTCCGCAATCGCATCCGCCAGTTCAGCGCCGTTCAGGTAGGGAATGGTGGTTTCATAGTCCTTGGCGAATTGCTGGCCGCGGACTTCTACATCCGCCTTGTCTGCCAGCAGCTCTTTGGAATCGAGGCCCGGATAAAGAAGCGCCAAGTTCCAGCGCGGCAGATTGTCGTTACCGGCGGCCTTGCCTTCATTGCCGGCGGCGGTATGGAACTTGCGGCTTAAATTTGGCGGCGGGCTGCTTTTCTGGAAGGCGCGTCTCATGCGGCGGGCCCTTTCGGTTTTTTCTTCGGCGCGGCGGCGGTCTTATCATCATTCGCGGCGGGTTTCACGGTGCTGTCGCCATTCGCTTTAAAGTCTGCCTGCTTTTTCTGCACCTGCTCGATTTTCGCATCGAGGGCGATGAGGTCGTCGATATAACGCTCGATCACCGTCATGCCCTTCTTCCAGAAAGCGGGGTCACTGGTATCCAGCCCGAATTCGGCAAGCGCGGCGTCATGCCTTCTGGTGCCGCCCGATTTCAACAGCTCGATATATTTATCGGTGAAATCTTTTTTGTCGGCGGATTTTGAATATTCGTCATACAGCGCATTCACAAGGCAGTCGCCAAAAGCATAGGCATACACATAGAACGGCGTATGGATAAAGTGCGGCACCGACATCCAGAGATTTTCCGCGCCCGCGATATCAAGGTTGACGGCGGGCCCCATGGATTCTTTTTGCGTTTCCTTCCAGATGGCGCCGATACGCTCCGGTGTCAGCTCCCCATTTTCTGCGCGCTCCGTGTGGATCCGCTGCTCGAAGGTGAAAAAGGCTGTCTGGCGGACGACGGTGTTCAGCATATCTTCCACTTTTTGCGCAATCATGCTGCGCTGCGCTGCCATATCCGTCTCGCGTGACAGCAGTTCCTTGAAGCAGAGCATTTCACCGAACACGCTTGCGGTTTCCGCCAGCGTCAGCGGCGTATCCGCCTTGAAATGCCCCTGCTTTGCCGCCAAAACCTGATGGATGCCGTGGCCCAGTTCATGCGCAAGCGTCATCACATCGCCTGCGCCGCCGAAAAAATTGACAAGGATATAGGGATGCGTATCGGGCGTGGCGGGGTGGGAAAAACCGCCGCTGTCTTTGCCGGCGCGGGGCGCTGCATCAATCCAGCCTTTATCAAAAAATTCCTGGCCGATGGCCGCGATTTCCGGCGATATTTTGGCGAAGGCGGCAAGGACGATTTCCTTTGCCTCCCCCCAGCTGTATTCGGTTGATTTGCGGCGGCCGAGCGGCGCGTTGCGGTCGGCGGGGTGCAGGCGGGCGAGGCCCGATTTTTTAGCCTTCCACGCGTAATAGCGGTGCGCTGTTTTGGCGTAATTGTCGCGCACGGTTTTGGTGAGGGCCTCCACCGTTTCCTTGTCGATCTGGTTTTCAAGGTGGCGGCTGTCTTCGGGCGCGTCAAACTTGCGCCAGCCGTCGCTGACCTTTTTAAGGTCGATCAGCGTATTGGTGATAAGGGCGAAGGATTTTTTGTTTTCCGCCAGCACCTCGGTTATAACGGCGAAGGCTTCGCGCCGCAATTTGGCGTCGCCGGTTTCCATGACGTTATAAATTTCGGCTTCGGTCAGTTTTTCACCGCGCAAAGGGAAGCGCAGGTCCGTCACCAGCTGATCGTAGAGCCGCACCCAGGCTTCGGTTGCCACCGTTTGCATGCGGCTGTCGTATTTTTCAGCGGGTTCGGACAACTGGTGGCCGCGCAAGCCGCGAACCTTGCCAATCCACGGGCCGTAATGCGCCAGTTTGGGCGCGGAAATTTTATCCAGCAATTCGGTTTCAGACAGCTTGTTGATATCCAGCTCGAAAAACAGGCGCGGCGCTTCGGCCTTGCGCAACCGGTCGGAAATATCCTGCGCCCATGCGCTCTGGTCGGCATCGACCGCTTTGGTCAATTCAACATAGAGCGCGACTTTGGCGGAGGACTGGCTGATTTTTTCGTATTGTTCGATCGCATCGCCCAGCTGCGCGCCGGTCAGTTTTTTGACCCGGCCTTTGAACTTGGTTTCAAATTTCTGGCTGTCGGCTTCAACGGCATCCAGCGCGGCGGCGAATTCCGGCGACTGCGGTGACGGAAACAGGTCACGCAAGTCCCAGGTGGGGAGCGCCTCTGCCTTGTCCTCTCGCTTGTCGTTCGCCATTCGTCACGTCCAGTTAAAATCATTGCCGGGGTTTAAAGCCCGGTTGGATACAGAAACCTGGAATAAGCGCCTGCCGTTTTTGGACGGCTGTTTTTTGGATGAACAAAGCCTAACACGGGAAACAAACCCCCGCCAAGGCGTTTGAATCCGGTGCAGCGCAGCAAAATCAATTAGTTGCGGAAGACGGAGATGCGGTTGCGGCCGGCCTTTTTGGCGTCATACACGGCGCTGTCGGCCCTGCCCAGCGGCGCATCGACATTTACCTCGCCGTCCTTGTACTGGACGACGCCGATGCTGGCGGTGAAGGTAATTTTATGATCGTTGAAACTGAGCACATTTTCGCTGATGATTTTACGTAAACGTTCGGCGATGATGCTGGCGCCTTCAATGTCGGTTTCGGGCAGCAACGCCACAAATTCTTCGCCGCCCCAGCGACCGAAAATATCAACGTTGCGCAAGGTATTGCTGCAAAGCGTCGTGAAGCGTTGCAAAACCTTGTCGCCGGCGGTATGGCCGTAGGTGTCGTTCAACCGTTTGAAATGGTCGAGATCCATCATCATCATCGATAGCGGATGGTGATAGCGGTGGGAGCGCAAGGCTTCGCGCTCCGCCATCTGGGTGAATTCGCGGCGGTTGTAGGCACCGGTCAGCGGGTCGGTCGCGGCAAGGCGCAGCAGTTCTTCTTCCGTCCGCTTGTTCTGGCTGACGTCGCGGAACAGCGCGGCATAATAGCGCGTGGTTTTATCGCCAAGGCGGATAATTTGGGCATTGGCGACGAATTCATTGCCGTCTTTGCGGCGGCCGTAAATCTGCCGGTTGCGACGGCTCATGGTTTTGGTCTCGAGGCTGCCGGCGCCAAATTCATCGACCATGACATCATGTTGCAGCTGGAAGCGCTCTGGCATCAGCATGTCGAGCCGTTCGCCGACAGTTTCCTTGGCGGTGAAGCCGAACATCACTTCCGCGCCGCTGTTGAACAGCACAATGCGGTGGGAGGAATCGATGATGACCACGGCGTCTTCCGCCTGCGCCACAATTTCGGAGCAGAGCTGGGCGAGTTTGCCTTTTTTACCGCCAAATAACATGCTTGTGGCAACGATCCTTGAAAATTATCTTGTTACTTCCGCAGCTTAACAGCCTTGTCGGCCAATTCCAACTGGTCAATGAAAGATTCAATCAGGCATAAGCCCTTCTTCCAGAAACCGGGGTCGCGCGCATCAAGGCCAAAGGGTTTCAAAAGCTCGCCATGCCGTTTGGTGCCGCCGGCTTCGAGCAGCTGGATGTATTTCCCCGCGAACTCCTTTCCGGAATCCTGATAGACCGCATAGAGGGCGTTCACAAGACAATCACCAAAGGCATAGGCGTAGACGTAAAACGGCACATGATAGAAGTGCGAAATATACATCCAGAAGTTTTTATAGCCTTCATTCAAGGTAAAGGCGGGGCCAAGGCTTTCGCGCATGACTTCCATCCAGATCTCCCCCAAACGATCCGGCGTCAGCTCGCCGCTTTTGCGCTCGGTATGGATGCGGGTTTCAAAAGTATGGAAGGCAATTTGGCGGACAACGGTGTTCAGCATATCCTCCACCTTCTTTGCCAGCATCGCCTTGCGGATGGCGGGTTTTTTCTCGGCCTTCAGCAGCGATTGGAACACCAGCATTTCACCAAAGACGGAGGCGGTTTCCGCCAAGGTCAGCGGTGTATCGGCCATCAAATATCCCTGCTTTGCCGACAGAACCTGATGCACGCCGTGCCCCAGTTCATGCGCCAGCGTCATCACATCCTCGATACCGCCGTTGAAGTTCATGAGGATATAAGGATGCGCTTGCGGCACCGTCCCGGCGGAAAAAGCGCCGCTGTCTTTGCCCGCGACAGGCGCGGCATCAATCCAGTCGTTATCAAAAAATTTCTGCGCGACCTCGCGCATTTTAGGGTGGAAGCTGCCATATGCCTCCAGCACCGCATCGCGCGCGCCGGACCATGAGGTTTTTTTGTTGGCAGAATAAGGCAGCGGCGCGTTGCGGTCCCAATAGGGCATTTTCTTCACGCCCATCCATTTTGCCTTCAGCTTGTAATAGCGGTGGGAGAGGCGCGGATAGCTTTCGCGTACTGCCGTCACAAGTGCTTCGACAACCTCGTCCTCCACCTGATTTTCAAGATTGCGGGAGGCGAGGGGGGTTTTGAAGCCGCGCTGCCTGTCGTCAACTTCCTTTTCCTTGATCAGGGTATTCAAAATAAAACCGAAGGCTTGGCTATGCTCCGGCAGTACTTTTTCCAGCGCTTCTGCCGCCGCCTTGCGGCGTTTGCCGTCACGGGACAGCATTTCATGGAAGACTTCCGTTTCCGTCACCATTTTACCGCGCAGGGGGAAGCGCAGCTTGGCCATGCTTTCATCAAACATGCGCACGAAAGCGCCGCCGCCGGTGACGCTGCGTTCATGCAGCACGGCTTCGATATCATCACTCAGCTGGTGCGGGCGGAAGGCGCGGGAATCATCGATGAAAGGCTTGTAGCGCTGCACCGCCTTGTGCTTCAGCTGCTTTGACAGCGCGGGCGCTGGTATTTTGTTCAGCTCCAGCGTGAAAAATAGCAGCTGCGCCGAAATATCGGTTTCCTTTTCCAGCACCAGCTGCTGGCGGCGGCCGGCGGCGGCATCATCCAGCTTTGTTTGCCTGTCGAGGCTGGCATAGCTATAGACCCGCGCCATTTCGGCGGTAATTTTCTCGTAAGCTGCAATCGCCGCGACGAATTCAAGCCCGCCCAGCTTCGCCAGCCGCCCCTTGTACTTCTTCTGAAAAGCCGCTGCTGCCTTTTCGCAACGCGCAAGGGTGTTTTGGATATTCTTATCAACAGGTTCGGCGACTAGATCGTGCAGGTCCCAGCGCGGCGGGTTATTCGCGGTTTTATTGGCTTTTGAACGTTTCATGGGTAAACTCGAACCTTCGGGATAAATGACATTCCGGTATGATATTTGAACCGGATCGAAAAAGGCGAAAAACATGGCGAAAAAAGCATCCACCAAAGCGCCCTCCGGCGATATCAAGGCGCGCATTCTTGAAGCCGCCCTGCCGGATGTTGCCTTCGACGGCTGGACGGACGAGCTGATGGCACGCGCCGCGGCGCGGCTTAAAATTTCCGACAGCGCCGTTGCGGAAGAATTCCCCGGCGGGCCGATTGACCTGTTGCGCTATTTTTCCGTATGGACGGACACGAAAATGGCGGCGCGGTTGAACGGCAAGAAATTCGATAGCCTTCGCATCCGCGACAAGATCGGTTTTGGCGTTGAAGCGCGCCTCGATATCCTGACGCCCTATAAGGCCGCCGTTGGTGCCGGGCTTGCCGCCATGGCGATGCCGCCGCGGTCCTTCCAGCTGCCGAAAATGGTCTGGAAAACAGCCGACATTATCTGGCGCGCTGCCGGCGATACCTCCACCGATTATAACCACTACACCAAACGCCTGCTGCTTTCCGGCGTCATTACATCGACCGTGCTGTTCTGGCTGAATGATGATTCAGAAAATGCGGCGCGCACGAAAGAATTCCTGCAGCGCCGCATCGATAACGTGCTTAAAATCGGCGGTGCCATTGGCAAACTCAAAAAGCGTACCGAGGGCGGCAGATGATTGCCGGATCGGGCCTTGCCAAACTGGCGGCGGCTTACCTGCTGGTGGCGGCGGAGGCCACCTGCCCCATTGTCCCGGCGCCCAAGGTCACGATCAACTTCACCAATAATGCTCCGGTCGAATTTAACAATAAAACAATGGCCGAACTGACCCAAATTCCAGTGGAAGGCGTTTTTTCCCGGAGCAATAAAGAGCCTTTTGTGCACCAAGGCATTACGCAGAACAAATTTGATCCCGAATTGCACATTTTATTTCGCAGAGACCCGGCGGGAGGCGGCCAGATCTGCATATCGTTAGAACAAGTCGCGATCGAATTTATATATACGCCACGCATCGACATCGCCTCCGAGGTTAAAGCCGGAAGCTGCCTGTATAATGCTGTTCTTCAGCACGAGGTTCGCCATGTGAATACGGAAATCATTACATTTAATGAGTTTCTACCGCAATTGAGGGATGCCGTGCAAGCAGCCCTGAACAATATGCCACCGATCCCGCCGGTTCCAGAAAAGGACGCGGTCGGGGTGCAAAACACGTCAATCGACATCATCAACGGGGCGCTCCTGAAGAAAGGAGCAGAACTGGGCGAGACCCTCCATGCGCGCCAGCAAATGATTGATACACGCGCCGAATACATGCGCATTAACGCGCTCTGCCCAAGGGAACAATAACCATGGCGCTGGTATCGACGTACATCGTTGCCGCGCTCACCCTCTGCCCGGTCAAGCCGCCGCCGCAAGTGTTTTTCGTCTATTCCGAAAAAAACGCCATCATCCATCATGAGCTTTCGGCGCGGGAGCTGGGTAACAGCTGGCCGAAGGGCGCGGCAGCACATCAGGAATTTCCCATCACCAGCGGCTATACCAGCGGCAAGGTGAAGGCGGATTTCGAGATGCAGTTTGCCTATCAGGCCTATCACGGCGACCGCTTCTGCCTGTGGCCGAGCACGGTGCGGGTTTATGTTTCCTACAAGCCGGATGTTTTTATCGCCAGCGACTACAGGGACGGCAGCTGCCGCTACAAGGATACCGTGACGCATGAATTCCGCCATGTGCGCACCGATATTGATACGTTGAAAAAATACCTGCCGAAGCTGGAATCTGCAGCACGCGCAGAAGCGCGCCAGATGACCGGGCCGCCTCCGTTAAGCAGGTCGCGCATGGAACAATCACGGCAGGAATTTATTGACCGGCTGCAAACTGCCATTTCAGCCCCCTTGGCCGAGCTGGATACCGAGCGCAAACAAAAACAGGCTCTGATTGATACGCGGCAGGAATATCTGCGCGCCACGCATGCTTGCGTGCGTTAGGGTTTTTTCGCGGCGCGCAACTCGGCTTGCGCCTTTGCTAAACTATCCCGCACCATATCCTTCCAGAAAGCACCGGGCGGCCCGCCGCTCAGCAGCGATTGCCAGTCGGCGACGGCGCCGGCAATATCGCCATGCTGGTATTTCGCCAGCGCCAGATAATAACGCGCAAACGGATTGTCCGCTTGCAGCGTCAGCACAAAATTAAACGTGCCGATGGCGGCGTCATTCACATTGCCGCCGTCGTCCTGCACCTGCAGCTGGCCGAGAGTTGTGGCGTAGATGCGCAGGAACGGATCATGCTGTTCCTCCGCCACCAGAACGCCGTGTTTATAAAATTTGATCGCTTCCTTGTAATTGTGCAGCTTCACATGGACGGAGGCGAGCTGGATAATGGCATCAAGATCGTTCGGATTTTCTTCCAGCAAAATTTGCGCCGGATGCCGCATGAGCAATGCCTGCTGGCGCGCCATCAGGTCATCAAGCCCCTGCACCATTGTCGAAGGATCGCTGATGCCCCCAAAAATGGCAGGCGCGCCCGGCAAATCGGGCCGGCCGAGGAACAGGTAGAGGCACAAGGCCAGCACGGGCGCGGCACAGATAATTGTATAAAGCGTCTTGCGGTCCCGCGCCGTGACATCATGGCGGCCGTCCACCAGCGGCTGCAGCAGTTTGGTGCAGGTGCCGGCGGCAAGCAAACTCATGATGATGTAAAGAGCCCACATAACTTAGACCTCCCGCATTTTCTGGCGGCGGATATAGGCAAAGCCGATACCGCAGCCGAGCAGCAGGACAAGCAGCGGCGCAAACCACAACAGCAGCGTTGCCGGACGCAGCGGCGGGCGCATCAGCACATAGTCGCCATAGCGGTCATGCAGGAAATTCATCACGGCTTCATCGCTGTCACCGGCCAGCAGGCGTTCGCGCACCAGCTTGCGGATATCACCGGCAAGACCTGCGTTGGATTCATCAATATCCTCGCCCTGGCAGACAAGGCAGCGCAAGCCATGGCTGATATCCCGTGCGCGCGCTTCCAGCACGGGGTCTTTCAGCATTTCATCGGGCTGCACGGCGAAGGCCGGCGTGGCTAAAAACAGCAGCAGCAAAAGGACATATTTCATTTTGAAAGAT
>JBBQWK010000034.1:0-10060 GCA_038210695.1 Alphaproteobacteria bacterium | reverse complement strand
AAGACGGTGCGCGTAGCGGCGGCGGGGTCCGACAATTCGGACCCCGTCATTTGCGCCAGCTGGCCCAAAGTAAACGGGCCGGCAACAGTGAAGAAGCGCTTGTCAGCCATGGTTACTTCTTCGCCGAGGTATCGATCTTCTTCGGGTTCGCGTTCATGCGCTTGATAACTTCGTCGGTGATGTCGAGGTTGCGGGCGCCGATAAAGACAGCGTCGCGCGTAAAGACGGCGGCGTAGCCTTTTTCCGAAGCGACGGACTGGACAACGTCACCGGCCTGCGCCTGGATGCTATCGACGGTCGATTTCATCGAAACGGAGAAGTCATGCTTGCGCTTTTCAAAGTCTTCGCGCGCCGCGGTGATGCGGGTCGAAAGATCTTTCATTTTCTTCTCGAAGTCAGCCGGCTGCATCGATGCTTTCTGCTTCATCAGGCCTTCGCCTTCATGCTGCAGCGCTTGCGCCTTCTTGTCGAATTCAGCTTCAATGCCTTTTTTGCGGGCGACGAGCTCGGCGTTAGCGGAAGAAGCAACGGTCGCTTCCTTCATGATGCGGCCAAGGTCAACGAAACCGTAGGACAGCGGCGTTGCGGAATCAGGCGCGGTCGCAGCGTAAACGGGGGTCGCAGCAATTACCAAAAAGGCAACGCCGGCGGCGAGGATAATATTTTTCATGATCTTCATTGTAAAAAGTCCTTCTTATATTTTCAGGGTTAGGTTGTCTTTAGAAACGTGTGCCAAAGCTGAACTGGAAAACTTGCGTAGCGTCGTAACTCTCCTTCTTGATGGGATAGGAGATGTCAGCGCGTACAGGGCCTAGAGGCGACTTCCACGAAACGCCAAAACCTGTCGAGGCGCGCAATGCGTTCTGGTCGACGATGCCGGGGCCGCTGGTGTCGAGATCCCATAGCGCGCCAGCGTCAACAAAGGTATGGAAACGGACGCCAAGATCTTCCGGCAGGCCGGAGGGGAATTCAAGTTCGGCAGAACCGCGATAGAAGCGATTACCGCCAAGTGCGTCATCCGTCGTCACGTCACGCGGGCCAATGCCGCCTTCGGCGAAGCCGCGGAGGGTCTGACCGCCAATGTAGAAGCGTTCGTTGATGCGGACGGTTTCACCGCCCCAGCCTTGAATTGCGCCCGCTTCACCAAGGATGCTGAGAATCCATTTGTCCCAAACGGGATAATAGTAGGTACCGCCAAGGCGCGCTTTGAAGTATTGCGCATCGCCGCCAAGGCCGGCAGCTTCGGTATCAATACGGGCAACAAAACCTTCCGTCGGGTCCTGTTTGTCGTCCGTCGTGTCATAGGTCACGCGCTGGCTTACAGCGGAGGTCGAACGTGTGCCCTCCTGCTGCTTGATGTAAATGGATGCCGTCGTCGGCACGTTGGAGATCTGGTTACGTGCGAAATAATATGTCAGGTTCTGACGCCAGTGATCCGACAGTGGGTAGCCGAGACGCAACGCGCCGCCGGTACGCTTGCTGTCGTAGGAACTGGCGTCCTGGTTGTTTTTGGTCACATGGAACAAGTCAAAGCCGGCGCTGAGGTCACGCTTCAGGAAATAAGGCTCCGTAAAGCTGAGATCAAACTCCGTGCGTTTCGCAGCGACCGTGGTCGACAGGCCAAGCTCCTGCCCTTTGCCGAGGAAGTTTTTTTCCTTGATGCTGAAATCGCCCAAGGGACCGTCGCTGGTGGAGAAACCGGCACCGAGCGAAAGTTCGCCGGTGGATTTTTCCTCGACCGCGACGTCGATGTTTGTCTTGTCCGGCGTGGAGCCCGGCACGGGCTTTGCCGTCACCGTTTCAAAGAAGCCAAGGTCCTTCAGGCGCTGTTCCGATTTTTTCAGGCGGGCGGCGTTGAACGGGTCGCCTTCCGACATCAGCATTTCACGGCGGATGACTTCATCCAGCGTGCGGTTGTTGCCGCTGATGTTGATATTCTCGACGAAGACTTTTTGGCCTTCATTGATGTTAAAGGTGATGTCGATCGTTTTCTTCGCGGCATTGCGTTCGGCCGCGGGGCGCACATCCACAAAAGCCTGCTGGTCGGTCGCTAGGGCTTCGGTGATTTTGTTGATGGTCTTGTCGATTTCGCTGGCCTTGTACCATTCGCCGGGCGCCATGGTGAGGACGTCTTTGTATTTGTTGGCATCAACACCCGGAATATTGCTCTGCAGGTGGATGTTGCCGACTTTGTAACGGGGCCCCTCGTCCAGCGTGAAAGTCACGAAGAAGTTCTTGCGGTCGGGAGACAGCTCCGCGACGGCGTTGTCGACGCGGAAATCGGCATAGCCGTGATCAAGGTAGAATTTACGCAGCAGTTCGCGGTCATAGGCCAGACGGTCGGGATCGTATTTGTCGTCACCGGACCAGAAGCGCCACCAGCGGTCTTCATGGCTGCGCGTCACTTTTTGCAGGTCGCTGTCATCAAAATGTTTGTTGCCGATAAAGCTGATGCGGGAAATAAGCGTCTGCGGGCCTTCGTTGATTTCGAAGACGAGGTTGACGCGGTTCTGGTCGAGCTTGATGATTTTCGGCTGGATGTCTGCGGAGAAGCGGCCGCCGATGCGGTAAATTTCCTGAAGACGTTCCACGTCCGCCTGCACCTTCGTGCGGGTCAGCACGTTGCGCGGACGCAGCTGCACTTCTGAATTGAGGTCGGCGTCCTTGACCTTCTTGTTACCCTCGAAGGCGATCTGGTTGATGATCGGGTTTTCGACGACAACGATGACGAGGTCCTGTCCTTCCTGATACAGCGAGACATCGGCAAAGAGGCCGGTCGCGAAAAGGTTCTTGAGGGCGTGGTCAAGTTTATCGGGGTCGAACTGGTCGCCGGCCTGCAGGTCAATATAAGTGAGCACGGTTGCCGTTTCGATGCGCTGCGAACCTTCCACCCTGATCTGGCGGATCTGTTCTGCGCCCGCGGGCGTACAGGCAATGAAGAAAGATATGCAAAGCGCAAGGCAGGCAAACGCCATTCGGCGTGCGATCGGGGGGAGTCTGTTCATGTTTATTCTGTGCGCTTCGACTTGAAGTTTATGTTCTTTTTATTAGAAGATTAGTTTCACGATGTGATCGACGACCTTCAATTGAACGAGGTCGTTCCACGTCGCGAAGAACATAATACCAAGTAAAAATACGAATCCAACCCTTAATGCGTACTCTTGAATTTGTTCGCTCAAAGGACGTCCGCGCAGTTTTTCCATAGCATAGAGGGCCAGGTGACCGCCATCCAGCATGGGAATCGGCATGAGGTTAATCAGCCCCAGGTTAATTGAAAGCAATGCGGCGAAAGTGATGAAGGCGATAATCCCCCGCTGGGCAAAATCGCCGGCATAGGCGCCGATGCGCAGAATGCCGCCAAGCTCGTCCGTCGAGCGCGTGCCGATGATCATCTGGCCGAGAGCCTTCAGGGTGTCCGTGCTGATGCGCGCGGTTTCGGTAACAGCAGCAACGAATGCCGAGCCAACGGTATGCGTCTGCATTTCGAAGGCTGACGACGGGCTGATGATGCCGATGCGGCCGGTTTCATGGCGGAAGCCAAAACGGTCTTTCTCGATAATGCGGCGCGGCGTGACATTATATGTGACGACCTTGTCGCTCCACTTCACCTTGCCGTCGGCATCTTTGCCGTCAGCGTGCTGGATCTCCATGATCAGCGGCTTGTCGATACCAAGGTCGGTGTGGATGCGGATGTCCTGGAATTTCGTGACTTTCTCGCCGTCTATCGAAACAATTTTATCATCCGGTTGAAGTCCGGCAGCCTCGGCTGCTGAATCCGCGACGATGGAGGCAGCGACCGGCGGCGTGAAGGGCTGGCCTTGCGTTGCAAACAGCGTGGTCATCAGGAAAATAGCGAAAATGTAGTTAATCGCCGGGCCGGCAAAAACGATCAGCGTGCGGCGGTAGAGCGGCTGCGTGTAGAAGGCGACTTTTTTCTCGCCCTCCGTAAACGCGCGGACTTCTTTGCCATCCTGAACGCCTTCGGCATGGCGGGAGCTGGCGGGGTCGGAATCGCCGAACATCTGCACATAACCGCCAAGGGGGATCATGCAGAACTTCCAGCGGGTGCCGTTTTTATCGGTGCGGCCGAACAATTCCTTGCCGAAGCCGATGGAGAAATTCTCGATTTTAACGCCACACATGCGGGCGACAATATAATGGCCCCACTCGTGGATGAAGACGAGAACGCTGAGGACAAGCACAAAAGGCCCGCCATAATCGCGGACAAACTCGAACGGCGCTGTGATCAGCTTGTGAAATTCCATGATGAAGTACCCCCACTGTTGGCTTCTGGCGAGCCGTTACATCTCTCTATTTTAACGCCGATATGACGTTTCTAGCAATAGCCCGGGCCATGCCGTCGACCGCGAAGATATCTTCAAGGCTTGATATGGCTTTGATTTCTATAGATTGCAATACGCGCTCCGCGACATTTTCGATAGCGGAAAATTTCAAACCGCCCGTCAGAAAAGATTCAACGGCCACTTCGTTGGCGGCGTTCAGTGCTGTCGGGTATCCCGCGCCACTGTCAAAAGCACCCCTTGCAAGTTTAATAGAATAAAATCTATCTATATCAATAGGTTCAAAAGTTAAATTAATGTTATTTGATAGGTCAAGCCGATGCCCGGTCGTGTCGATGCGCTCCGGCCAGCCCAATGTATAGGCAATCGGCGTCCGCATATCGGGCGCGCCCATTTGAGACAGGATACTTCCGTCATTATACTCAACCATTGAATGAACCAGCGACTGCGGATGGATCAACACGTCTATCTGGTCATTTTTAAGATTAAACAAATAGGCCGCCTCGATGATTTCCAATGATTTATTCATCATTGTTGCACTGTCGACGGAGATTTTAGCCCCCATGGCCCAGGTCGGGTGGCGGACGGCTTCGGCTGGCGTAATATTATCCAGTTCCTGACGGCTACGGCGCAAAAACGGGCCGCCCGAGGCCGTTAAAATAATGCGGCGGATGCCGGCGCGCTGCTCCGGATCAAAGACCTGATAGACCGCATTATGTTCGCTATCGACCGGCAGCAGCGTCGCGCCGCATTTTTTCACCGCGTCCATCATGAAGGTGCCGGCGCAGACGAGCGATTCCTTGTTCGCCAAAGCGACTATGCCGCCCTGACGGATCGCTTCAAAGGTGGAGCGAACGCCGGCCGCGCCGACAATGGCCGCCATCGTCCAGTCAGCCCCAGCACCTGCGGCAGCCGTGACTGCCGCCTCGCCCGCCGCGGCTTCGATGCTGGTGCCGGAAAGTGCGGTTTTCAAATTCTGGTAAAGGCTTTCATCGGCGATAACGGCAAGTTCCGCCCCCAAGCCACGCGCCTGTTGTGCCAGCAGGTCTACATTGCGGTGCGCGGTGAGCGCCTTGACGGCGTATTTTTCGCGGTGCCCCTGAATAAGGTCAACGGTGCTCCTGCCGACCGATCCGGTCGAGCCGAGGATAGTGACGCTGCGAAGAGCGCCGGCGCTGGCCGGCTTGAGTGATGCCGCGCCCTGCATGGCATTACCCGCCAAGGACGAGCGCGATGACGCCGAAAATCAGCGCGACGAGCAGCAGCGCATCAATACGGTCAAGAATGCCGCCATGCCCCGGAATGAAAGCGCCTGTGTCTTTCAAGCCGTAGAGGCGCTTGAAGATCGAGATAAACAAATCGCCCGCCTGACCGAACATGGCCAGCACAAAGCCCATGGCGAAATAGCCCAGCATATGCATGCCGCCAAGCGTATGCAGGTCGAATTTCGTCAGCAGCGCCGGCGTTGCCAGCCCCGCAGATACAAGCCCTGCCCCGACGCTGGAGCCAATAAATCCAGCCCAGGTTTTCTTGGGGCTGATTTTTGGCGCGAGCTTCGGCCCGCCGATGGTCTTGCCGGTAAAATACGCGGCAATGTCGCTTGCCCAGACGATGAACAGCAGCGTCAGCAGATCATAAAGACCTTGAGCATTGGTGCCGGACGTCCGCAGCCAGACCATGATGGCCATGGCAAAGCCGATATAGATAATGCCGAAAAGGAATTCCCGCATATCGGGCCCCTTCTCCGCAAAGTTATAGGCGAAGACGAGGAAAGCCAGCGCCAGCACGAAAACAAAACCCAGGATCGGGTTGGAAGTCACCCATGCACCAAGAACGCTAAGGCCAGTTAAAATTGATGCGCCATGGATAAGGTAGCGCGGCGGATGCTTGCCGGTCATGACCATGCGCGTCCATTCCTTCGCGGCGATAAAGGCAGCGCCCGCCATCATCAGCGTAAAGGGGATGCCGCCAAGCGCGAGGATAACAATGACGAGAGGCCCAAAAATCAGCGCCGATTTGGTGCGCGTTTTCAGGGAGGAATCGATTTTAACTTCCGTCACGATATAGCCGCCTTGCGGGAAAGCCCGCCATACCGCCTGTCGCGGCCATTGAAGAAGCGCACGGCCTCTTGCATGTCCGCGAGGCCAAAGTCCGGCCAGAGCGTATTGGTAAAGAATAATTCGGAATAAGCCATCTGCCACATCAGGAAGTTGCTGACGCGGTATTCGCCGCTGGTGCGGATCATGAGGTCAGGGTCAGGGATGCCGCGCGTCATCAGCAGCGCGGAAAACGCATTTTCATCAATTTTATCGAGGTCGATTTTATCTGCCTTGGCCAGCCGCGCCAGCTCACGGGCGGCGAACAGAATATCATGGCGGCCGCCGTAGCTGAGGGCGATGACGACGGTGATGCGCTTGTTGTCTTTTGTCGTTTCTTCCGAGCTTTCGATCAGCCGGACGATATCGGGCGGCAGGCGCAACCGGTCGCCGATAACCATGAGGCGCGCGCCGTTCTTGTGCATCTCGCTGGTTTCTTTTTTGAGGTAATACCTCAAAAGATTCATCAGGTCGTCGATTTCGCCGGCGGGGCGGTTCCAGTTTTCGGAGGAAAAGCTGAACAGCGTAATAAAAGGAATACCCAGGTCACGCGCAGATTCCACCGCGCGTTGCGCTGCTTCTGCACCCTTGCGGTGGCCTTCCGCGCGGCTTAATCCCCGCGCCTCCGCCCAGCGGCCGTTGCCATCCATGATGATGGCGACGTGCTGCGGCAGAACGGCAGAAGTACCTGCGGGAATGTCGGCGGCTTTGGAAGTCATTTAAAAGGCCTTAGACCTGTTTGATTTCCTGTTCTTTGTGCGAAAGGCTGTCGTCGACCTTCTTGATCCAGGTGTCCGTCATTTTCTGGATTTTTTCTTCGCTCTTCTTCTGTTCGTCTTCGGACATCTTGCCGTCTTTTTGCGTTTTCTTGGCAAGATCCATGCCCTCGCGGCGGATGTTGCGGATGGCGACGCGCGCGGCTTCGGCATATTTGGCGCCGACCTTGATCAGCTCCATGCGGCGCTCTTCCGTCAGGCCCGGAATCGGCACGCGGATCAGGCTGCCGGCGGGCTGCGGGTTCAGGCCGAGGCCAGAGGAGCCAATGGCCTTCTCGACAGCTTTGGTATTGTTGGCGTCCCAGACCTGCACGTTCAGCAGGCGGGGTTCAGGCGCGGAAACGGTTGCGACCTGGCTGATCGGCATTTTTGCGCCGTAGACTTCAACCTGCACGTTTTCCAGCAGGCTGGGCGACGCGCGGCCGGTGCGAAGGCTCATCAGCTCCTTCGAAAAGTTTTCGTGGGTCGCCTGCATTTTGCGGTCGTAGTCTGCCGTATTGATCTCAGCCATTATATTGCCTCTTTTTCCATGACGATTGTGTAGTCGCCGCGGCCCTGCATAAGTTCGGCAAAGGCGCCCGGCTTTTTGATAGAAAAGACGATGACGGGAATTTTGTTTTCGCGTGCCAGCGAAATCGCCGACGCATCCATGACGCCAAGATCATTGGCGAGGACGTCGAGATAGGTCAGGCGGTCGAATTTTTTGGCGGTAGTCGGGTTCTTTATGGGGTCGGAGGTATAAACACCGTCAACCTTGGTTCCCTTCAGCAGCGCATCGCAGCCCATTTCGGAAGCGCGCAGCGCGGCTGCGGTATCGGTCGTGAAGAACGGGTTGCCCGTGCCAGCCGCAAAAATAACGCAGCGGCCTTTTTCCATGTGGCGCAGCGCCTTGCGGCGGATATAGGCTTCGCAAACCGCTGCCATGGTGATGGCGGATTGCACGCGCGTATCGATGCCGATTTTTTCAAGCGCGTTCTGCATGGCGATGGAGTTCATGATCGTCGCCAGCATGCCCATGTAGTCGGCGGAGGCGCGGTCCATGCCCGCCGCCGCGCCGGAGATGCCGCGGAAGATGTTGCCGCCACCAATCACAAGGCAGACCTCGATGCCGAGGTCGATGACTTCTTTGACATCCTTAGCGATGCGGGCGCAGGTTTCGGTATCAATGCCGTATTCGCCGTTGCCCATCAGCGCCTCGCCCGAAATTTTGAGCAGCACGCGTTTGAACTTGGTCGTTGGCTTCGCCATGACAATAACCCCTGTAGATCCCATGATATTCACAACCTTCACCGGACGATGTCGGAAAGAAAAGGCCCCCGCTTGGAGGCGAGGGCCCTGTATTACTAGCCGGCCGCCATTTTGGCGACTTCGGAGGCAAAGTCATCGACCTTCTTCTCGACGCCTTCGCCGAGTTCGAAGCGGACATAACCTGCGAGCGTTACAGGCGCGCCGACATCTTTGGCGGCGTTCTGCAGCACGGAGGAGATTTTGTTGGCGTCATCATGGATGAACTTCTGCTCGAGCAGGACGACGGCTTCGTAGAATTTACGCATGGAGCCTTCAACCATCTTCTCGATGATGTCGGCGGGCTTGCCGCTTTTGGATGCTTTGTCGGCATGGACAGCGCGTTCGCGTGACACGAGTTCGCTGTCGAGGCCTTCAACGTTAAGCGCTTCCGGACGGGTCGCTGCGATGTGCATCGCGATCTGGCGGCCGAGAGTTGCAAGCTTGGTCGCATCGCCTGCGGATTCAAGCGCGACGAGAACGCCGATCTTGCCGCAGCCGGGGATCAGCTGGTTGTGGACGTAGCTGGCAACAACGCCCTGCTTCACGGACAGCGCCTGCATGCGGCGCAGGTTCATGTTCTCGCCGATGTTGGCGATGAGTTCGGTCAGCTGTTCTTCAACCGTTTTGCCGTTTGCAAGTTTCGCAGCTTTCAGCTTTTCGACGCTGTCGATTTTGCCGGCAACGGCGATTTGCGTGGCTTCGGTCAGCAGCTTCTGGAAGTGCTCGTTACGGCCGACGAAGTCGGTTTCGGCGTTCAGCTCGATCGCAACGCCAAAGGTGCCGGCAGCAGCGACGGAAACGAGGCCTTCAGATGCAGCGCGGCTCGATTTTTTCGCAGCCGAGGCGAGGCCTTTTTTGCGCAGCCAGTCCATGGCGGCATCAACATTGCCTGCGTTTTCGGTCAGCGCTTTTTTGCAGTCCATCATGCCCGCGCCGCTTTTTTCGCGGAGTTCTTTTACGAGAGCTGCGGTAATTTCCGTCATGAGATATTCCCCTTGAGAGTGTTTCGTTTATTTGAGCCCCATCCCGTCAAAAGCCGGGGTCCTTTTTGTGGCGGGCCTTCAAGTTATTGAAGGATGCGGCACGCAAGAGACCCCGGCTTTCGGGATAGTGAATAGATTAGCCGGCTGCTGCCGCTTTGACTTCGGCGGCGCCGAGGTCTTCAGCCGCAGGGTTGGCAGATGCGCCTGCATCCGCGCCGGATTTCGTGACTTCCGCCTGCAGGCCGTCAAGAACGGCTTCGGCGAAAAGGTCGCAATACAGGTTGATGGCGCGGGTCGCGTCATCGTTGCCCGGGATCAGGAAGTCGATGCCATCGGGATCGCAGTTGGTGTCAACCACGCCGAAGACGGGAATGCCGAGGCGGCGCGCTTCGAGGATCGCGTTCGCTTCTTTCATCACGTCGATAACGACGATGGCGTCGGGCAGGCCGCCCATGTCCTTGATGCCGCCGAGGGCTTTTTCAAGCTTCTCTTTTTCGCGGGTCAGGTTCAGCAGTTCTTTTTTGGTCAGGCCGTGTTTGGCTTCCGGATTGGAGAGAGTTTCGTCAACGGTGCGCAGGCGCTTGATGGAGGCGGAAATGGTGTTCCAGTTGGTGAGC
>JBBQWK010000033.1:0-10375 GCA_038210695.1 Alphaproteobacteria bacterium | reverse complement strand
CGAGTGGCTCCGTCGTTATTGTTCCGGCAATGCCGATACGGAAGTCGGGCGCGCCTGCCTGCTGCTTTTGTGCAGCCTGGTATTGTCGCCACGATGATTTGTAATCGGGCGTGGTCATGGCAGGTCAGACTTTGACGTTTTTTTCTAGAAGGGTTTTACGTGCAAGGCCGATGGAGGACATTTTCATGATTTCGCGCGTCGAAAGATGAACCTTGAATTTTTCCTCGATGGCGGCGACGAGATGCATGGCGGCCAGGCTGTCCCACTGCTGCATATTATCAGGGGAGGTATTGTCATTCAGCGCGGCTGAATCCACCTGAAGCACTTCGGCGAAAAGCTGGATCAACGCATCGCTCATGGCAAATTATCCCTTCAAAACCCGTATGGCTTATTTTACCAAAGCGGGAGTTCTAAACATAGAAAACTTTTGAACGGATATGGAAAGAAGCGCCCCGTTATTCGTCGAAAACCGCATCGGCGTAGCGCGAAGGTGTTTCTTCCTCGGTCGTTTTGCGGCCCTTGGCGACATGCTTCCAGATTTCCTCGAGGATTTTATCGGTGCCTTCATGGGCAATCGCCGAAATGATGTAAACTTTCTTGCGGATCGCTTTGGACAAAATCTGCCGCTGGTCTTCGACCAGTTCAGGGCCCAAGGCATCTGCCTTGTTCAGCACGATGATTTCCGGCTTTTTGGAAAGGCCGCCGCCGTAGGCTTTCAGTTCCGCACGAATGGTTTTGTAAGCCGCCACAATGTCATCTTGCGTTGAATCAATCAGGTGGAGGAGGGCGCGGGTGCGCTCCACGTGGCCAAGGAAGCGTGTGCCGAGGCCAACGCCTTCCGATGCGCCTTCAATCAGGCCCGGAATGTCTGCCAGAACAAATTCATTGCCGTGGCTGTTGACGACGCCGAGGTTGGGCGCCAGCGTTGTAAACGGATAATCGGCGATTTTCGGGCGTGCCGCGGAAACAACAGAAAGGAAGGTCGATTTGCCTGCGTTGGGCAGGCCGATGATGCCGGCATCCGCAATCAGCTTCAGGCGCAGCCAGACAGCGCGTTCTTCACCCGGCCAGCCGGGCAGCGCCTTGCGCGGCGCGCGGTTGGTGGATGATTTGAAGTGCGCGTTGCCAAAGCCGCCGTCGCCACCCTTCAGGAACAAAACTTTTTCGCCGGGCGTGACGAAGTCGAACAACACTGTTTCTTTGTCTTCGTCCAGAATCTCGGTACCGACGGGGATTTTGATGGTGATGTCTTTGCCATCGCGCCCCGAGCAGTTGGAGCCGCGGCCATGGTCGCCGGTGGCGGCGCGGAAGTGCTGGGTGTAACGGAAATCGATAAGGGTATTCAGGTTCTGGACGACTTCAAGGAAGACGTGACCGCCACGGCCGCCGTTGCCGCCATCGGGGCCGCCCATGTCGATGAATTTCTCGCGGCGGAAAGCCACGGCGCCGGCGCCGCCTTTGCCGCTTTCGAGATAGATCTTGGCTTCATCGAGGAATTTCATAATCTTTTTCGCTAAATAAAAACCGGGGAAAGGTAATTCCCCGGTTTTTTAATTTTTAATATCGGTCCAGCTTATTCAGCAGCTTCCTGCGCAGCGGGAACAACCGACACGTAGCGGCGGTTTTTCGGGCCGCCGTGGAATTTAACCACGCCGTCACGTTTCGCGAACAGGGTGTGGTCTTTGCCGATGCCGACGAATTTACCGGCATGGTATTCCGTGCCGCGTTGGCGGACGATGATGCTGCCTTGGTTGATAACCTGGCCGCCGTAGATTTTGACGCCGAGGCGACGACCCGCTGAGTCGCGGCCGTTCTTGGTACTACCACCAGCTTTTTTTGTTGCCATGACGTATTACTCCTTAAATCTCTAAAACTTAACCCGTGATGCCCGTGATCTTCAGAACGGTGAGGTTCTGGCGATGGCCGTTTTTGCGGCGGTAGTTCTGGCGGCGCTTCTTTTTAAAGACGATGACTTTGTCGTCTTTAATGTGTTCGACGACTTCAGCGGAAATAAACGCACCCGAAATAAAGGGAGCGCCGATTTTGGCTTTGTTGTCGCTGCCAACCAGCATGACTTCTTCGATTTTAACAGTGGCGCCTTGTTTGGCATCGAGCAGATCAACGCGCAGGACATCGTCCTTTTGAACGCGATATTGCTTACCACCGGATTTAATGACTGCGTACATAACTATGACCGTTTCATTTCAAGTGTTTATCATGAATTCAGAATCCGGGAGCACTCTGCCGCCCGAGATGACGCAGTATACGCTGAAAACCCACTATGTCAAGCAATATTGGAAGGCATATCAAGGCGTCCCGCCCAAAGCAGTTATACCCCGCACAAGTGGTGACGGCTAGCGGAAAGCGGTGGTATAGTTGGCAAAGGGGTTCGCCGGCAGCATGTCAAAAGTATTGAATAGTGTCGTCATTTCAAGGGGGTTGGATGTCCAACATGCCTTGGAAGAGATTATGGTTAATAATCTCGAGGGTTATGTCCTCAGCATCTCGACCTTCAGCTTTGATGCGCTCGCGACCATCGACCGTGACCCTGACCTTATCTTTATCGACGGAAATGTGACGATTACGGCCGATGATATTAACCGGTTGCTGCGCAAGTTCTCCAGCAAGACTTATATAGTACTCGCGGAAAATCCGGGCCAGAAGCGCCGCATGTACCTGAACATGGGCATAGACGAGGTCATGAGCCTCAGCGAGCTGCGCTCCGATGTTGCCAAACACCTGTTGGAAAAACTGCTGGCGCTGAAGGACCTTGCCGCCGCCGAAGTCCGCATCGAACAGAGCGAGGAACGTTTTCGCGGCATCATCGAACACTCGCATGACATCATCACGCTGCTGGATGCCGACGGGATGATTTTATACACCAGCCCCGCCTTCAGCCGGCAACTGGGCTTCGCCTTGTGGGAAGTATTGGGGCAGACTTTTTTTGACCATATATATGTTGGCGACCGGGCGCGGGTAGAAAGTGAGTTCCGCGAGCTCGCGCTCTACAGCCCGACGGAAGGCCAGCCGCTGGCTTTCAAGTTCCGCCACAAGAACGGTGAGTGGCGTGATTTCGAGGTTATCGGCTCCAACCTGCTGCGTGACCTGACCGTCCAGTCCATCGTCCTGCATTGCCGCGATGTGACGCAGCAAAAGGCAACAGAGCTGGAGCTGGATAAATACCGCCGTCACCTTGAAGAGGTGGTGGAGCGGCGGACTCAAGAAGCCGCCGAAGCCAACCGCAGGGCCGATACCGTTATCGCCGCCAGCCCCGATGCGCTTATCGCGATTGACGACAAGGGGCGCATCAGCTTCGTCAGCCGTCACTATTATGCGCTCTATCCGCACAGCGCACGCCTGCTGTCACCAGGCGTTGATGTGATGGAAGCCTTCAAGGTTGTAGCGCATGAGGTAGGTCTGGAGCCGGATGACCCCCATTACGACGAGATGCAGAAATGGTGGCGCAATCCGAAGGGCCGTAAAGAATTCAAGATGCATACCGGTACCTGGGTGCGGCTGCAGGCGCGGCGCATTGCCGAGACAAACGGGATTGTTATTTCGACAACAAATATTACCGATTACAAGCGCCAGCAGGCGCTGCTGGCCGCACAGTCGGCAGAACTGACAGCATCGATGAACAAGGAAAAGATGATCGTCGAGCAGCAGAAAACATTTGTGTCGATGGTGTCGCATGAATTCAGGACGCCGCTGACGATTATCGACGGCAATGCCCAGATCATTCAGAAACGCGGCGATACCATTGGCAAGGAAGGTCTGGAAAAACGCAGCATCACCATTCGCGCCGCCGTCGAGCGCCTTGTGCGGCTTATCGAAACCATCTTGTCCGGCCACATGATTGAAAGTGGCATGCTGGTGCTGGAGCCGAAAGCTGTCGACCTTGGCAGGCTTATTCAGGATGTGGCGGACAGCCTGCAGGATATTTCCCCCAACCATAAGCTGCACACCACGGTGCGCGGGTTGCCGGAAACGCTGATGCTGGATGAAAAGCTGATGCGCCAGACTATTTCAAACCTGCTGTCGAACGCCGTGAAGTATTCACCCAACAACCCCGACGTCGAAATTTCGGCCTTCAGGGAAGGCGAACAGGTGGTGATTGAAGTGCAGGACCATGGCGTCGGCATTCCCGATAAAGAGCAGCCGCATATTTTTGACCGGTATTACCGCGCCTCCACATCATCCGGCATTCCGGGCTCAGGCCTCGGCCTCAGTCTTGTGAAGCAGTTTGTGGACCTGCACCACGGCAGCGTTGCCTTGCGCAGCAAAGTGGGGATTGGTACAGTCATCACCGTAAGTATCCCGTTAACCTGATTATTCGGCAGGTTAATTCTTAATTAACGAGTCTATGGTAAAAATTTCCTCACCTTCAAACAGGGAAGATGGGGAATGTAATGGAGCTGCCAATGGCAAAAATATTGCTGATCGAGGATGAGGCGCCGGTGCGCGAAATGCTGCTCGACGAGCTGCGCGTACAGGGTCATCAGGTCATCGAGGCCGTAGACGGGGAAGAGGGGCTGCAGAAGTTCCTCGAGGTCGAGCCGGACCTAGTTCTTTGTGACCGCGCGATGCCGGGCATGTCGGGCTATGACGTGCTCGCCCGTATCCGCGGGGCGCACCCCCAGTTCGGTGATGTGCCGTTCATTTTCCTGACGGCGCTGACAGACGCGCGGGATAAAGCTTCCGTCGATCACCTGTCGCCGGCGGCCTATATGAACAAACCTGTGGATTTTGATGCGCTGGCGCAAAAGATCAAGGCGCTGCTGGAGCAGTCCAAACGCACCGTGTACTAGATTTTCTGATACTAAATTTTCAGGCAAAACCGAAAAAGCAAAACCCCCGCGATGTTCTCGCGGGGGTTTTTAATAAGTTGGGTAACCAAGTGGGGTTTTTGGGGTTTCAGGGGAGTTTAGCTGCCTGCTTGATTACCCTGACAGACCCGAAGGCCTGCCAATCTCGAATTCTTCTGTATGTCTCAATCGCTGAAGATTAGTCGGTAAGCGATTCAAAAATCAAGAAGAAAGTTCCTTTACGAATGAGCCGAGGATTACATAAGCCGAGCGATTCGGCAAGCAAAAAGTAACCATTTGTTAAGTTTTAAAACGAGGCTATAAAATAATCAATAACTTTAATATTATTTTATAACAAATTGAATTAATTGATATTTTTTACAGCCAAGAAAACATCATCGGCATGGCCCAGAACTTTCACATTGCGCCAGATTTTGCGGATGATGCCTTTTTCATCCACAAGATACGTTGCGCGTTCGATGCCCATGTATTTGCGTCCGAATAAAGTTTTCTCGCCCCAAACCTCCAGCGCTTCGCAGATGCTGCCGTCGGTATCGGAAATCAGGGTAAAGGGAAGCTCGTATTTATCCGCGAACTTCGCATGCGCTTTTAAGTTGTCGCGGGAGATGCCGAAAACTTTCGCCTTCATTTTGGTGAACTTCGGCAGGTTATCGCGGAAGGCGCAGGCTTCAATGGTGCAGCCCGGTGTATCGTCTTTCGGATAGAAATAAAGCACAGCTGCCTGCCCGAGAAGGTCGGTGGAAGAAATGGGGCCGTCTGCTGTTTCACCCTTGAAGGCGGGAAGCTTGTCGCCAACCTGTAATGTCATGGCTGGGGTGCCGCCTTCGGCTTGACCTTGGAAAGGTCAAGCACGATGCCGGCGAACGACGAACTCTTGGCTCCCATGACTTTGCCCAGCTCCTTAAGGTCGACGTCTTGTTCTGTAATAAACATGAAGGGCAGTTCTTCTTTTTTAAGGCGCTCGATGGTTGCGGCAGGTTTTTCACCCTTACGCGCGGCGTGAGCCTGATCGAAGATGAACATCTTTATGCTTTTAAGCAAATCCGCCAGCTTGTTGCGGACGAGGGGCGTAATATCTTCTGTCGGCAGTTTTACCTGAATATCTACAAAGGTATCAGCCCGCCAGCGGCCGCGAAGGCCGTTGCAGAAAATGCGGATATCGTCGTAATCAGGGTTATCTTGCGTGAAATTGATGGCCACGTCATTGATAAGGCTGCCGACTTTTTGCCACGGCAGCAGTGCAGCATCAATTTTGTCATAGGCAAGTGACAGATTCTTCTGCATGCCGTGAATATAAATAACCGGTATAAGATTAACCTGCGGAAATGTTTTCGCTTTGGGGCCGTTAAATACAAGCTCAGGGACGCCATCCTTATCGACTTGAATTTCCCCTGCTTTGACAAGCAGGCTATCGATGCCTTCCGAAGGCATACTAGCGAGGGCTTCATCTGTCGCCGCGTAATATGACGGCACGAGCGCGACCTCAACGTTTGTGGGCTCCGGCGGCGGGTTCATGTCATTATGGGCGCGGTAGCCGACAATGGCCAGAAACACCACGATAATGGCGACGATGAGCTTAACGTTTTCTTTTCTGGCGGCCATTGTATCTCCGGTATGCTTTTACGTTCACCATTGATTATTAGGCATTTTGTCCCTGAAAACAACCGCCCTGCCATTCAGGCGGCGAACCGCGAAAATTTTGCTTTTTTCGATAATATGGATTATATAAAGGCGAGAAGGAATTCACGACCTATGAGCATTACCTCCCACGCCGGCAAATTTTCAGCCCCTCCGACAGATGCGGCGGGCAGAATTCCGCTGATCGGCCTCAATATGAACGAGCTGAAGGAAGTGCTGGCGCTGCATAGCCTGCCGGCTTTCCGCGCCAAACAGGTCTGGCACTGGATATACCATCGCGGCGTCAAAGACTTTGAAGCCATGGGCAATCTGCCGAAGGATATGAAAGTCCTCCTCACCGAAAAATATTCCATCGAGCGTCCTAAAGTCATCACCGAGCAAAAATCGACCGATGGCACTATTAAATGGCTGCTTGCCATGTCGGACGGTCAGCAAGTGGAGGCGGTCTTTATTCCCGAAGCGAAACGCGGCACGTTATGCGTGTCCTCGCAGGTTGGCTGCACACTTACATGCAAGTTCTGCCATACCGGCACCCAGCCGCTGGTGCGTAACCTTGGCGCACATGAAATCCTCCAGCAGATCATGCATGCTCGCGACGTGCTGGGCGAATGGCCGGCAAAGGGCAAAGTCAACGAAGGCCGCGACGTCACCAACATTGTCATGATGGGGATGGGGGAGCCGCTGTATAACTACGATAACGTCGCCAAAGCACTCAAAATTTGTATGGACGAGGAAGGCCTTGGTATTTCCAAGCGCCGCATTACGCTCTCGACCTCCGGTGTTGTGCCGCAGATCCGCCAGTGCGGGGAAGAGCTGAACGTCAACCTTGCCATTTCCCTGCATGCGCCAAACGATGCGCTGCGTTCGGAAATCATGCCTATCAACAACAAATATCCGCTGGCGGAACTGCTGGATGCCTGCCGTAATTATCCCGGCATCTCCGACATGCGCCGCGTCACATTTGAATATGTCATGCTGAAGGGCGTCAATGACAGCGATGCGACCGCGCGGGAACTGGTGAAAATTCTCCACGGCATCCCGTGCAAGGTGAATATCATTCCCTTCAACAGCTGGCCGGGCAGCGGCTATGAATGTTCGGATGCCGCGCGCATTGATGCCTTTGCCAGAATATTGGAAGACGCAGGGCTTGAAGCACCGGTACGCCGCGCAAGGGGCGCAGATATTCTCGCCGCCTGCGGCCAGTTGAAATCCGAAAGCCAGCGCACCCGTAAAACCTTTGGCCTTTCCGAAACTTCCAAGGATACGGGCGACAAAGCCTAAGGCCTTTAGTCGCCGCGCATTCTTCTGTATGATAAAGCTGTTGAATTTTTTTCGGCAAAGGCTTTTCCATGGCAGATCCCATCCAGACCGCACCGCCCAAATCAGGCCAGATTGTTTTAATCTGCGTCATCGTGGCTTTCGTCGTCGTCGGCCTTCTCGGTATTCCGCCCGTGCGGCACGCCATTTTTGGCGGCGGGGGGCAGGGGGGCATTGCGCTGCCGGGTCAGGTCAAAACCGTTAAGGAAGACCCGCGAAACATTTCGCCCATGGGCGGCAATACGTCGTTCTTTGGCAAGCCGCATGGCTTTGCGCTGCAGGATAGTCCTGCTGTTCGCCGCATTCAGTATTACTATTTGCGCCCGCCTATGGGCGCGCAGCCGACTTATAAATACCCGATGGTCGTCTTTTTGCACGATCAGGCGGGAAATGCGCCGGGCGCCGTCCAGCTTATCGCCAGCAAGCAGATGCTGACAGAATTCCCGGCCTATGTGCTGGTGCCGATGATGCCGAAAGCCCGTACCTGGGCCTGGCCGGAAAAATTCAGCGGGCAGGAATACACTATTACTAAACGCCTGCAGCCCTTGCTCAACCCCAACAAATGGCCGAAGGCGCGGCAGGGCATGCACGATGTGCTCACCCTTATTACCCAGCTTGTTACCCAGCTTGCACCGGCTTATAACATAGACGTTGATCGTATTTATGTCGTCGGCTGCGGGGAGGGCGGAACGGGCGTGCTCGGCGCTATCTCCAACCCGCAATCTGCGCAGTTCTTTGCGGCCGGCGTTTCCATTAACGGTGTCTGGAGCCTGAATGACGCCTCGAAAATGTCGAGTGTGCCGTTGCTGCTGATGCAGGGCACGGCCGACAAGGCGACAGACCCGCAGCTGCCGAATTCCATTACACAGATCATCCACAACGTCGGCGGCAATCAGGTTTATTATCAGGAATTCGCCGACCTTGGCGATAACTGCGCCGATCCGCGCCTGTACAGCCCCGCGATGTGGAAGTGGCTTTTCAGCCTGAAAAAACCGCCACCTCCGCCCCCCGCGGCACCCGAAGTGGGCGGCTATCAGGACGACATGCAAAAACCAGGACATCCCTGATTTAAGCGGCGTTAACGGGTTCTTTCTTCAGGAACGGCCCGAACTCGACCAGCAATATCGCAGCGACGATAAGTGTGCAGCCGAGCGCGCCAGCCGTGGTGAGCCTTTCATGCATCATGAGTGCCGCTGCCAGCGCCGCAAAAACAGATTCAGCTGAGAGGATAACGGCGGAATCCGATGATGGCGTATATTGCTGCGCTACCACCTGCAGTGTATAGGCAATTCCGCCAGACAACGCACCTGCATATAAAATGGCATAGCCCGCAGCTTTCACGCCTTCCACCGTCGGCGTTTCAAAAACAAGGGCGGCAACGCCTGCAAAAATGGCCATAGCAGCATATTGGATAAAGCAGATGCGCATAGGCGCCTTCACCTTGCGCACAATGCGGCCGACCAGCGTCACCTGCAATGCAAAGCCGGCGGCGCAGCCCAGCACCAACACGTCGCCGAGATTAAGCCCCCCGGCAGATAACCCGCCTGAAAGTAGCCATACGCCCGCGACCGAAAGTAATGCACCGGGGATAACAAAAACAGAGAACTTCTGCCGATAGACAAGGCGGCAGATGAGCGGAACGAAAAGAACGTAAAGACCCGTCAGGAACCCGGCATTGGTAACTGTTGTGCGGACGATGCCCGCCTGCTGCAGGAAAACCCCCGCGGCAAAGGCCAGACAGAGAACGGTAAAATCCGCAAGTAATGAACTGTCAATGCGCGTATCAGGTGTGACGGCATTTCTCTGCTCGCGCCATGCCAGCGGCAGAACGACGAGCGCGGAGATGATGAAACGGGCGGCGACAAACGTAAAAGCGCCGACATGCTGCATTGCATCCTTCTGCGCCACGAAGGCGAGGCCCCATATAAAGGCGACGAGAAGAAGAAGCGTATCTGCTTTGAGGCGGGACAAGGGAAGGTATCAGTGAAACTGGATGCGGATGCCGACAGCAACGCCGCCACGCTTGGGCTTCATGGTGACGCGTGTGTTGCTGTCATTATATAGATTGATCTCCGGACGCCAGGTCTGGGTGCTGTTGGAGAACATGTTAGACCCGCGCGTGCTGAATTCGGGCGTGCCTGCCACGATTGTAAAATGGCTGCTGACCTTCGCCTGCGCGGCAAGGTCAAAACCCGGCACGCCGTCAGCGCTATGATGTTCGGCGAAATCTGCCGCCTTGCCGAGCTTGCCGCTCAATGTAAAGGTACTGGAAGTATCGGCGGGTGCCAGCACAGTCCATTGTTTATCATACGGGTTTAAATTCAGCTTCGGCGGATGGATCGTTGAATCAATCGCGGCCAGCTGCGCTGGTGTGAGTGCGGAGAAAGTCTGCGTTGGCTGCTGCGGTTTTGGCGCATCCGGCAAATCCTGCGCCCGCGCCGAGGCAGCGCTGAAGAAAGCGGCCAGCGATAAAAGCGGCGCGAAAAATTTCTTGTTTAAATGCATGCCGGAATATTGCCATAAATCCCTAAGGCCGTAAAGCCATTAAATAAGGGGTGATTCTACAGTTGACCTCGCCGATTCCTCCCATTTTT
>JBBQWK010000032.1:0-10387 GCA_038210695.1 Alphaproteobacteria bacterium | reverse complement strand
CTGCCCCCGCAAATTCTGGTCGCGCTGGCGGGGGGCATTTTCATTCTGCCGTTCTTCCTTTTCTCCGCCACCGCAGGCCAGCTGGCGGACAAGCTTGACCGCGCCAAAATGGCGCAATACGTGAAGGTCGCGGAAATTGTTTTCATGGGCCTTGCCGCCATCGGTTTCCTCGCGCCAAGCGTTACGGTGCTGCTAGTGGTGCTGTTCTGCATGGGTTTGCATTCCACCTTCTTTGGCCCCATCAAATACGCCATTCTGCCGCAGCATCTGGAAGGTAAAGAACTTCTGGCCGGCAACGCTTATGTTGAGGCCGGCACCTTTCTTGCCATTCTGCTTGGCACCACGCTGGGCGGTGTGCTGGTCATGACGCATGGCGGGCAGACGGTTATTTCGATCGCCGTGATTATTGTCGCCATCGCCGGCTATGCCACCAGCCGCTATATCCCCACCGCGCCGGGGCCGGAGCCGACCATGGTGGTGAATAAAAATTTCTGGCGGGAAACTGTCCGCATCATGAAATACATCCAGACGGGTGATGTTTCCGTTTACCGCGCCATCCTCGCCATTTCATGGTTCTGGCTGGTGGGTGCGACCTACCTTACGCAATTCCCCGTCTTCGCCAAGGATTTCCTCGGCGGGGATGAAAGCGTCGCGACGCTGCTGCTCACATTATTCTCTGTCGGTATCGGCCTCGGCTCCGTCCTCTGCAACAAATTGCTGAAGGGGCAGGTGCAGGCGACTTTCGTGCCGCTTGCCGCTATCGGCATGGCTATTTTCGGCATCGACCTTTATTTTGCGGCGCATCACCTTATCGGCGCGCCTGTAACAACGCCGGATGACGCTGCCCGCAGCTTCCTCACGGCCAGCCAGTTTATTTCCAATCCGCACAACTGGCGCGTGGTGTTCGACCTGTTCATGATTGCCGTTTCGGGTGGTCTTTTTGCGGTGCCGCTCTATGCCATTGTGCAAAAGCGCGCCGACCCGCATTATCTGGCGCGGATTGTTGCAGGCCTCAACATCATGAACGCCATTTTTATGGTGGCGTCGTCGGTGCTGACCGCCATTATGCTGGCAATGCACTTCACGCTGCCGGAAATCTTCCTGACCATCGCGCTGCTGCACTTGCTGGTTGCCGTTTATATCGTACAGCTGTTGCCGGATGCGCTGTTCCGCTCCGTCATGCGCGCCATTCTCAGCTGGGCTTACAAGGTTGAGGTCAAAGGCATGGAGAATTACGAGGCCGCCGGTCCCCGTATTCTTATCATCGCCAATCACACTTCATTCCTCGATGCCGCGCTGATCGCCGCCTATCTGCCGGTCAAAATCACTTTCGCCGTCAATACTTACATTGCGCAGGCATGGTGGATGAAGCCGCTGCTGAAAATGGTGGATGCCTATCCCGTCGACCCCACCAATCCCATGGCGCTGAAAGGCCTTGTGGAGGTTGTGAAAAGCGGCAAGACCGGCATGATTTTCCCCGAAGGCCGCATCACCGTCACCGGTTCCCTGATGAAAGTCTATGAAGGCCCGGGGCTGATCGCCGATAAGGCGAAGGCGAAGGTACTGCCCATCCGTATTGATGGCGCGCAGTTCACCAAATTTTCGAGGCTTAAGGGCAAAGTGCTTATCCGCCGCTTCCCTAAAATCACGCTGACAATATTGCCGCCGCGCGACTTCGTGTTGCCGGAAGGCGTCTTTGGCCGCAAACGCCGCCAGCTGGCGGCAGCGCAGCTCTACGACATGATGTCGCAGATGATTTTTGACGCGAGCGACATTGAACGCCCGCTGCTGACCGCACTTATGGACGCCGCGCATTTGTATGGCAAGAAACACATCATCGCGGAAGACCCGCAACGCCAGCCGGTGAACTATCAGGCTTTCATCGCCCGCAGCATGGTCTTGGGGAAATTGCTCAATACCCGTGTCAAGCATGACCCCGCCGCGACCATTCCCGCCGTGGGCGTGATGCTGCCGAATATGGTCGGCACCGCCATGACCTTCTTCGGACTGCATCATGTGCGCAAGGTGCCAGCGATGCTCAACTTCTCCGCCGGCCCTTCGCAGGTGTTAAGCGCCTGCCAGACGGCGATGCTGAAAACCGTCATCACCTCCCGCCGCTTTGTCGAAATGGGCAAGATGGGCCCGACCATCACCGCGCTGACCGAGGGCGGCATTGATATTCTTTATATCGAGGATATCCGCGGTGTCATCGGCCTCGCCGAAAAACTCTATGGCCTTGCCGGCACCATCGCGCCCGAAACGCTGGATAGCATCCGGCCGCGGGCAAGCGCGCATGACCCAGCGGTGATTTTGTTTACGTCGGGATCGGAAGGCACGCCCAAGGGTGTTGTGCTGTCGCACCGGAACATCCTCGCCAACCGCTACCAGATCGCCAGCCGGGTTGATTTCGGGCCGAATGATATTGTCTTCAACTGCCTGCCGATGTTCCATTCCTTCGGTCTTACGGGCGGCACGCTGCTGCCGATTTTGTCCGGCATCCGCGCCTTCTATTACCCCTCGCCGCTGCACTACCGCATCGTGCCGGAGCTGATTTACGACACCAATGCGACCATTTTGTTCGGCACGGATACGTTCCTGTCCGGCTACGCGCGCTTCGCGCATCCCTATGACTTCCACGCCATCCGCTATGTTTTCGCGGGCGCGGAAAAGCTGAAGGAAGAAACGCGGCGTGTGTATGCGGAAAAATACGGCGTGCGTATTTTTGAAGGCTATGGCGCAACCGAAACCGCGCCCGTTATCAGCATCAATACGCCGATGCACAACCAGCCGGGTTCCGTCGGCCGCCTGATGCCGGGCATGCAGCACGAACTGCAGCCGGTCGAAGGCATCGCGCCGGAAACGGGCCGCTTGATGATCAAGGGGCCGAATATCATGCTCGGTTACCTCAAAGCCGATCTGCCGGGCGTGCTGCAGCCGCCGGATGACGGCTGGTATGATACAGGCGATATCGTCGGGCTTGATGACAACGGCTTTATCACTATTCAGGGCCGCATGAAGCGCTTCGCCAAGATTGCGGGTGAAATGGTTTCCCTCACCGCCGTCGAAACCGCTGTGCAAAAGCTGTACCCCGATAAAATGCACGCCGTCGTCAGCGTCAAGGACGACAAAAAAGGCGAGCGGCTGATTTTGTTCACCACGGCGGATGCCAAGTCCGACGAAATCTCGGCACATTTCCGCAAATTAGGTCTGAATGAACTCTCGGTGCCGAAGACGATTATGCCTGTGGAGGGCATTCCTGTGCTTGGCACAGGAAAGACCGATTACGTGCGGTTGAAAACCATGGCGGAAAGTTAAAAGACGAAGTCTTTCGGCGCCGCTTTGGCGATGCCGGTTTTCTCGCGGTTCAGCACCGTCGTTTCGCCGCGCTTTGAAATGGCGTAGAGCGTTTCATAAACGCCGTCTTCCGTCAGCACGCGTGCGGTAGCGTGGAAACCATCCGTCTGCTCCGTTGCCACCAAACCTTCCAGCCAGCCTTCCTTCGCGAAGAAGAGGCGAAATTTAAGATAGCTGCCAATGTTCTGTGCATGCAGCGCTACAGGCGCGACCGCATTGCAGTGGTGGATATTGGCGACGCTGCCGTCCAGCGGCACCAGCTCCCCTTGCAGGGCGGCATACCATAGGGAGGCTTCTCCCGGCCGCGCCTTGGTGATTTTCACGAGCCGGGCGTCACCGTAAAAGGGCAGGGGCAGGGTTTCGACAATGCTGCTGTCGGTCGCGTGGCGGTACAGCGGCTCGGCGCGGTTGATGCCGCGCACAAGGGTTAGTTTTTCGTCGCCATTCGCGGTTTTCCAGGCCATTTCGCTTGCCCTTTCCTGTCCTGATCCCAATAATAGGCGCATATCCCGCTTCCTGACAACTGCCGGAAATACCATGACCGATGTGCGCTTTTACCATTTGCAGCAAAAACGCCTTGAACAGGCGCTGCCGGAAATCGTTGCCAAAGCTTTGGAGCGCAAGCACCGCATTGTGGTGAAGGCCGGCAGCCGCGAGCGGATTGAAGCCTTAAGCAACGCCCTCTGGTCCGCCGACCCCAACAGCTTCCTGCCGCACAGCTATGTGAAGGACGGCAACGAGGCGGAGCAGCCCGTGTGGCTGACCGAGGGTGATGATAACCCCAATGCCGCCACTGTGCTGATTCTGGCGGATAATGCCACCTCTGATACCGTTGGCAGCTATACCTTGTGCTGCGAACTGTTCGACGGCAACGATGATGATGCCGTCAGCGCCGCACGCAGCCGCTGGAAAATCTATAAGGATGCTGGCCACGGCACCGCCTACTTCCAGCAGGATGAAGCCGGCAAGTGGCAGCAGAAGCAGTAATTTTTTTCAAGAGGAATATTCGATGAATAAAAGCCGTATTGTCATGCAACTGGCGGTCCTCGCCGTGTTTTCCTTTGCGGGCGGTTTTGCCGGCAATTTGTTCAGCGGCCAACGGGCCGAGGCGCAGCAGGAACAAAGCTTCTTCGCCCTGTCGGACGCCAAGAATTCAAAAGGCGTGAACACCTATGTTTCCGACGGGCAGGGCGGGCAGGTGTTCTACGGCGAGAACGGAAAGATCCGCCTGCAGATGGGGACGTATAATGGCTCCGGCGAGCGCGGGCTGCCGCTGGTCGCCCTGTCGGACAACTCAGGGCATATCCGCATGCTGATGCGCCTTGCGGGAGATAATGAATCACCGGTGCTGATCATGAAGGACAAGAGCGGCAGCGACCGCCTTGTCATGGGCCTTGGCCTCTCGGATGCGAAGCAGGAGCCTTTCCTCAGCATCACCGATGCCGGCGGCCACCGCCAGAACGTCTTCGGCACGTACTAAATAATTCCGCATAGCAAAAGGCCCGCCTTGTTTCCAGGGCGGGCCTTTTGCTTGTTGTGTTCCGAGCGCTTAGTTGGCGGTCTTGACCAGCGGTGCGGCAGAAGCCACAGCGGGGATCGAGACGGGCGTGGTCGCTTTCGCGAAGTCGCCGTCCATCTTGCCGACTGTTGCCTTAAAGGCCTTCAGGTCTTTGCCGGTAAGGGCGCTGCCGCCTGCAAGCTTCACGGTCGCGGGGTTGACCTGCGCGTGGTTGATGAGGATTTCGTAGTGCAGGTGCGGACCAGTCGAGCGGCCGGTGGTGCCGACGTAACCGATAACCTGACCCTGTTTCACGCGGCTGCCGATGCGGACGCCGGCTTTGACAGCCTGCATGTGGGCATAGGCGGTCTCGAGGCCCGCGCGGTGGCGAATCTCGACATAGTTGCCGTAGGTGGAGAAGGGACCGGCGCGTTCAACAACGCCATCACCGGCGGCAAAGATCGGCGTGCCACGCGGGGCTGCGAAGTCGATGCCCTTGTGCATTTTGTTGTAGCCCAGAACCGGATGGCGGCGGAAGCCGAAGCCGGAGGAGATGCGCGCGCCGTCGATCGGCGTTTTCATCAGGGGTTTCTTTGCGCCCTGGCCGGAGGCGTCGAAGTAGCTGACTTCGCCGTCGCGGCTTTCATAGCGGTACAGCGGCATCGTGCGGTCGGACAGGCCGAGCTTCGCGTAAACGATATTGCCGCGGCCGGGAACAACGCTGCCGTCATCGGTGACATACTGTTCATACATAATGTCGAACTTGTCGCCGTTCTGGATTTCGCGCTGGAAGTCGACGCCGAAGGAGAAGATTTTAATGAAGTCGAGGATGACAGCATCCGGCACGCCGGCGGCTTTCGCGTCAACATACAGCGAGTTGTCGATCTTGCCCTTGAAGCCTTTCAGTTCACGGTGAACCGATTTTGCTTCCTGGTTGACCTTGAACTGGCCGTCTTCGCCTTTGTTCAGCATGAGGGAGTTGATGGAGTCCTGCTCGATGCGGAGGCCCACGAATTTCGGGTCAGCGATGGAGGGGTCTTTGTGGAAGAAGACCGTGACATGGTGACCGGGGTTGAGATCGCGCGGGTCATATACTTTGCGGAGCGCGGTGATGGCGCCAACGGCTTCATCACGCGGCACGGCGTTGCGGACCAGCAGGTCCATCAACGTATCGCCGCGGCCGACGGTTACTTTCTTTTGCGAATCCAGCAGGTTGGTGCCGGCTTTCAGAATTTTTGAAATGCCGGTCTGGATATAGGCCAGTTGCTTAGAAGACACGGCCGTTGCGTGCGCAGGTTCCTGCAGCACAACCGGCTTCGGCGCCGATTCTTCGGTGCCTTGCGCATATTGATAGGACGGGTTGACGGGTTTTGAATCAAACGCGTCTTTCAAATTCAGCACTTCAAATGCAGGGCGGGCAGGGCCCACAGCTGCGGTTGTCACCGCGGGAATGGGCGCATTTGCCGCCATGACGGCTGCGTCAGGCGCAGCGTCGGGCGAAGCTTTGATAAAAATTCCATAGGCTGCTGCGAGTGCGAGCGCGGGAATAACAACATGGCGCATGCCGAAGCGGCGTTTGCGGAACATCCTCGTACGAGGTGAAGTGAAATGTCTCAAAGTCATCAGACCTTTTGTTGTTTTCTGTTGTGGCGGTGCGATAAGGCACGAGAACAATTTTGAAAGCAAGCGTCAAAGAAGCATCGGGGGTGATGCAGACTTGCTACACAATATAATTAAATTGTTGATGTTCTTCAAATAAAATGACCCGAAGGATTTCATAACGTGGAACCTATTTTTTGCAATTGTTTTTCATATCCAATAATTCGCGCTGATTTCGTGCAGGTACGAGAGAATCTGCAGCGGGAAGTTTGTAGCAAATCGTGACCATATATATAGGTGTAGACGGGTATATATAATTGTGTAGGATGCGGCACGGTCAAAAAAGCGGCCGCTCTCAATATATATTCAGAAGTTTTTCCCGATGCAGAACACCCAAAAGGATAATGACGCCATGACTCAGAGCAGCACCCTCATGAAAGGCAAACGCGGCCTGGTGATGGGCGTGGCGAACGACCGTTCCATCGCCTGGGGCATTGCGGAAATGGCGCATCTGCACGGCGCGGAACTCGGCTTTACCTTCCAAGGCGATGCGCTTGAAAAGCGCGTGCGCCCGCTGGCTGAATCAATCCAGTCCAAGCTGGTGCTGCCTTGCGACGTCACCGACCAGAAATCCATCGACGCGACTTTCGCCGCCGTTGAAAAAGAATGGGGCAGCCTCGACTTCGTCGTCCACGCGATCGCCTAGTCCGACAAAAACGAACTCGACGGCATGTACCTGAACACGACGCGCGAGAATTTCCTCAAAACCATGGACATCTCCGTCTATTCCTTCACCGCCATCGCGCAGCGCGCAGTGCCGTTGATGAAGAACGGCGGCAGCCTTATCACCATGACCTACCACGGCGCAGAACGCGTCATGCCGCATTACAACGTCATGGGCGTCGCCAAAGCGGCGCTGGAAGCATCTGTCCGCTATCTTGCCAATGACATCGGACCGCAAGGCATCCGCGTCAACGCCATCAGCGCAGGCCCGATTAAAACGCTGGCGGCTTCCGGCATCGGCGATTTCCGCTATATCCTGAAATGGAACGAGCTCAACTCCCCCCTCCGCCGCAACGTAACGACGCAGGATGTCGGCGGCGCCGGCCTGTTCCTGCTCAGCGACCTTGGCGCGGGCGTCACGGGCGAAGTGCTTTATGTCGACAGCGGCTACCATACCGTCGGCATGGTGCAGGTCGATAGCGCCAAGCAAACGGCGGAACTTCTCAACGGCATTTCCGGCTAACTCTTTTCATCCCTCTTCACGCCTGCAGCTTTTGGGGAATCACGGCATGTCCTCCAACACCTTCGGCACGGTTTTCAAATACACCACCTGGGGCGAAAGCCACGGGCCGGCGCTCGGCTGCGTGGTCGATGGCACACCGCCCGGCATTGCGCTGTCCGAGGATGATATTCAGGGCTTCCTCGACCGCCGCAAACCCGGCCAGAACCGCTTTACCACCCAGCGTCAGGAAGAAGACAAGGTCGAGATTTTATCCGGCGTGTTTGAAGGCAAAACCCTTGGCACGCCCATCTCCCTTCTCATCCGCAATACAGATGCGCGGTCAAAAGACTATTCCGACATCAAGGACAAATTCCGCCCCGGCCATGCCGATTTCACCTACCACGAAAAATACGGCTTCCGCGATTACCGCGGTGGCGGCAGGTCATCGGCGCGGGAAACTGCGGCGCGTGTCGCTGCAGGTGCGGTCGCGCGTAAAGTATTGAACGCGCTGCTCGGCGATGCGGTCATCATCCGCGGTGCGGTGGTGCAGGTGGGCCCCCATAAAATCAACCGCGCCAACTGGGACTGGGCTGCAGCGGCGGAGAATGCTTTCTTCTCGCCGGATACTGCAGCCGTGCCGGTGTTTGAAAAATTCCTCGATGAAACCCGCAAGGCGGGATCGAGCGCAGGCGCTATTGTAGAAGTAATCGCCAGCGGCATTCCCGCAGGCCTCGGCGCGCCGGTGGCCGATAAGCTCGATGCCGATATCGCATCCGCGATGATGGGAATCAACGCCGTGAAGGGCGTGGAAATTGGCGCCGGATTTTCTTCAGTTGAAATGGGCGGGGAAATCAATTCCGACCAGATCCGCATGAAGGACGGCAAGCCGCATTTTCTTTCCAATCACGCAGGCGGCATCCTCGGCGGCATCTCGACCGGGCAGGATATTGTTGTGCGCATGGCCTTCAAGCCGACAAGCTCGATTCTGACACCGATGAAAACGATTGATGTGCATGGCGCGGAAACGGAAATCATCACCAAGGGTCGCCACGATCCTTGCGTCGGTTTGCGCGGCACGCCGGTTGCGGAAGCGATGCTCGCCATCGTTCTCTGCGACCACCTTTTGCGCCACCGCGCGCAATGCGGTCTCAAGTAACAATTGAGTCAAATCAGATTCTTAGCGCGGTCCGTTGAAGTGATGCCGAATCGGGGAATCGCAACTTCATGGGATTTCAGCGCAATTTGCCCGTGGACTCTACATAATCAGTGGAAAACCCGAAGCCGTAGCGCATGACTAAATAGCTGATAAGTTTTGGAAATTTTCTCCGCGCGGGGAAGCGAAAAATAAGGACTCGACTCTTATCCACAGAGGCTAGAAACTTTGACTCAAGGAAAAGCGCCGAACCAGTTCGCTGGCCTCGGCGCTCCCCCCTTAATACTTCGCTTCGATGATATTGCCCCATGTGTTTCCGCGCATGGGGCTTTTTTTTGGCGTCAGTTTTTTAGAAAATCTAGAAGAAAATATATCCGCAAATTATTTGTCGTTCAATGACCAATGATGCGTTATCCTCCAGAAAATTTAAAAGCGTTTTTCGAAAAGGTATTGACATGGCCACCGCCACCCCGCCCGTGAAAGAAGTGATCGTCGTGAAAAAGCGCGAAGGTTTTCCGTGGAATTTTTTCCGCTTCATCCGCGGCATTATTTTCTTCGTCGGCCTCATGGTCATCGCCAGCTTCGTGCTGATCGCGGTTGCGGCTTCAAAAATGCCGAGCCTGTCGAGCTTCGAGCCGCAGTCGCTGCCGGATAAAATTGTCCTGACCTATACCTTCAGGGCGGGTCTTGAAGAAGTTGTCTCCGGCCCGACGCTGACCAACCCCATGCTGCGCTCCAGCGCGACATTGAACGAAGTCGTGACAACGCTCAACGCGGCCGCAAAAGACACCCGCGTCAAAGCCTTCGTCGCCCGGATCGAGGACATCAAGTTTAACGTGGCACAAGTGCAGGAACTGCGCTCCGCCATCGCCAACTTCCGCAAGGCCGGCAAAACCGCTGAAGTCTATGCCGACAGCTACGGCACCATGTCGTCCGGCATGGCCGATTATTATTTCGCAACCGGCTTTGATAAAGTCTGGATGCAGCCGATCGGCGTTGTTTCCATCACCGGCATGGCGGCAGAAGTGCCGTTTTTCCGCGGCTTCCTCGACAAAGTCGGCGTGACACCGCAGTTCGGGCATAAAGGCACCTATAAATCGGCCGTCGAATCCATCACGCTGACGGATATGAGCGCGCCTGCACGCGAAGCCATGGAATCCCTGATCAACGACCTCGCAGGCCAAATGACCGCCGGCATCGCCGAAAGCCGCCACCTGAGCGTCGATGAAGTGAAAGCCGATATCGACAACGCGCCCTTTGATGATCAGGCGTCGCTGAGGCTGAAGCTTGTCGACCAGCTCGGCTATTATGATGAAGCGCTGGCGGATGCGAAGCAGAAGGCCGGCGTCACCACCGAAAAAACGGTTGATCTGTCCCGCTATGCAGATGATATCGAACCCGACCATGCCGGCATGGGCTCCTTCAAGGAGATGCTGGCGAAGGCCGAAGCCAAGGCGAAAAATGAAAAGCCGAAAGCTGACGGCAAAAAGAAAATCGCGCTTATTTTTGCAGCTGGCGAAATCGCACAATTCGGCGGCGCTTCGGCCGATAACCATAT